>NZ_JBPKJK010000099.1:0-32897 GCF_051756985.1 Saccharothrix sabaoui | reverse complement strand
GACCCGGTAGACGTCGTAGACGCCCTCCACCGAGCGGACCGCCTTCAGCACGTGGCCGAGGTGCTTCGGGTCGCCCATCTCGAACGAGAACCGCGACACCGCGACCCGGTCGCGGGACGTGGTCACCGACGCGGACAGGATGTTGACCTTCTCGTCGGCCAGCACCTTCGTCACGTCGGACAGCAGGCGGTGCCGGTCCAGCGCCTCGACCTGGATGGCCACCAGGAACACCGAGGACGACGACGGCGCCCACTCCACGTCCAGCAGCCGTTCCGGCGTCTGGAGCAGCTCGTCCGCGTTGGTGCAGTCGGTCCGGTGCACGGACACGCCGCCACCCCGGGTGACGAAGCCCAGGATGTCGTCGCCGGGCACGGGCGTGCAGCAGCGGGCCAGCTTGACCCACACGTCGGACGCGTCCTTGACGATGACGCCGGCGTCGCCGGTGACCCGGCGGCGGGCGACGGTGGACGGGGTGGAGCGGTCGGCCAGCTCCTCCTCGGCGTGGTCGACGCCGCCCAGCTGGGCGACGAGCCGCTGCACGACGTGCCGGGCGGAGGTGTGGCCCTCGCCGACCGCCGCGTACAGCGCGGACACGTCCGGGTAGTGCAGCTCCTTCGACAGGGCGCCCATGGAGTCGGCGGAGACGAGTCGCTGGAGGGGCAGCCCGACGCGGCGGACCTCCTTGGCGATGGCGTCCTTGCCGACCTCGATGGCCTCTTCCTTGCGCTCCTTCGCGAACCACTGCTTGATCTTCGCCTTGGCGCGCGGGGAGGCCGCGAAGGACAGCCAGTCGCGGGACGGGCCCGCCCCCTCGGCCTTCGAGGTGAAGATCTCGATGACCTCGCCGTTCTCCAACTTGCGTTCGAGGGCGACGAGGCGGCCGTTGACCCGGGCGCCGATGCAGCGGTGACCGACCTCGGTGTGCACGGCGTAGGCGAAGTCGACCGGCGTGGAGCCCGTCGGCAGCGTCACGACGTCACCCTTGGGGGTGAACACGAAGATCTCGCGCGCGGCGAGGTCGAAGCGCAGCGACTCCAGGAACTCGCCGGGGTCGGCGGCCTCCCGCTGCCAGTCGAGGAGCTGGCGCATCCAGGCCATCTCGTCGACCTCGACGCCCTTGCCGGTGTGCGTGCCGCGCGTCTCCTTGTACCGCCAGTGCGCCGCGATGCCGTACTCGGCGGTGCGGTGCATGTCGTAGGTGCGGATCTGGACTTCCAGCGGCTTGCCGTCCGGGCCGATCACGGTCGTGTGCAGCGACTGGTAGACGCCGAACCGGGGCTGGGCGATGTAGTCCTTGAACCGGCCGGGCATCGGCTGCCACAGCGCGTGCACCACGCCCATCGCGGCGTAGCAGTCGCGCACCTCGTCCACCTGGATGCGCACGCCCACCAGGTCGTGGATGTCGTCGAAGTCCCGACCGCGCACGATCATCTTCTGGTTGATCGAGTAGTAGTGCTTCGGCCTGCCCTCGACCTTGGCCGTGATGCGGGCGCCCTCCAGCTGCGAGGACAGCTCGTTGATGACGCCGCTCAGGTACGTGTCGCGGGACGGCGCGCGGTTGGCGACCAGGCGCACGATCTCGTCGTACTTCTTCGGCTGGAGGATGGCGAACGCCAGGTCCTCCAGCTCCCACTTCACCGTCGCCATGCCCAGGCGGTGCGCGAGCGGGGCCAGCACCTCCAGGGTCTCGCGGGCCTTGCGGGCCTGCTTCTCCGGGGGCAGGAAGCGCATGGTGCGCATGTTGTGCAGCCGGTCGGCGAGCTTGATGACCAGGACGCGGGGGTCCTTCGCCATCGCGATGACCATCTTGCGGATGGTCTCCGCCTCGGCCGCCGCGCCCAGCTTGACCTTGTCGAGCTTCGTGACGCCGTCCACGAGCAGCGCGACCTCGTTGCCGAAGTCGACGCGCAGCTGGTCCAGCGAGTAGTCGGTGTCCTCGACCGTGTCGTGCAGCAGGGCGGCGACCAGCGTGGTCGTGTCCATGCCCAGCTCGGCGAGGATCGTCGCCACCGCCAGCGGGTGGGTGATGTAGGGGTCGCCGGACTTCCGCCGCTGCGGCCGGTGCTTCTCCTCGGCCACGTCGTAGGCGTGCTGGAGCAGCGCCAGGTCGGCCTTCGGGTGCAGGTCGCGGTGCACGGCCGCCAGCGGTTCGAGCACCTGCTTGACCGGTGCGGCGCGCTGGGCGGTGATGCGCCGCGCCAGCCGTGCTCGCACGCGCCTGGTGGCCGACGGCGGCCGTGCCGCTGCGGGCACGGGCTGCGCCGACTGCGCGGGTTCGGTGTCCTGGCTCAACCACGCTCCTCGGGTCTAGGAACCGAGGATAACTCCGTTGCGCCGGCCGATCCGGTCGTGAACCGACGAGCGGTGCACTTCACACGGTGAACAGCAGCTGTGATTAGGTCGGACCGGTCGCCCGGCCACCCACTCACCTGCGTGGACGCGCTCCCGAGTCACGATCCGGGCACGCTTGTGCGACCGCCGCCGGCGCGGGGGTGTCCCGCCGGCGGGCTCAGACGGTCAGCAGGGCGTTGACCTGGCGGCCCGCGAGCCGCTCCCGGCCGCCCAGGCCCGGGATCTCCAGCACCACCGACACGCCGGTCACCACCCCGCCGGCCTTCTCGACCAGCTCGCACGCCGCCGCGGCCGTGCCGCCGGTCGCCAGCACGTCGTCGACGACCACGACGTGTTGACCGGGCGTGATGGCCTCGGCGGGCAGTTCGAGGGTCGCCTCGCCGTACTCCAGCGCGTACGACACGCGGTGGGCGACGGCGGGCAGCTTGCCCGGCTTGCGCAGCGGCACGACGCCGTAGCGCCAGCCGTAGCCGAGGGCGGCGCCGAGCAGGAAGCCGCGCGACTCGACGGCGGCCACCAGCTGGGTGTCCGGGTGGATCTCGCCCTGGAGCCCGTCGACCACGGCGCGCAGGGCGTCCGGGTCGGCGAGGACCGGCGTGAGGTCCCGGAAGACGACCCCCGGCAGGGGGAAGTCCGGGACCTCACGCAGGAGCCCCAGGGCCCGGTCGAGCCTCAACGGTGCTTCTTGCCGGTCGGGCGACGGCGGGCGTCGGCCGACTTGGCCGTGCGGGACGGCGCCCCCGCGGCGGCGGCCATCGCCTTCTCCTTGCGCAGCTCGGCGGCCAGCGACTCGTCGTCGGTGGACTCCACGACGTCACCACCGGTGACGACCTCGCCGCTCGACTTGCGGGCCAGGTTGTCGCGGCGGGCCTTCACCCGGGCGGCCTGCGCCTTGTACTTCGGGTCGCGCATCTTCAGGTCCACCGCGACCGGCGTGGCGATGTAGATGGACGACAGGGCGCCGATCGCCATGCCGGTGAGCTGCACGAGCGCCAGGTCCTTCAGCGTGCCGACGCCGAGCAGGCCCACGCCGATGGCGAGCAGGCCGACCACCGGCAGCAGCGCGATCAGCGAGGTGTTGATCGACCGCATCAGGGTCTGGTTGACCGCCAGGTTGGCCGCCTCGCCGTAGGTGCGGCGGGTGAGGCCGAGCAGGCCGCGGGTGTTCTCCTTGACCTTGTCGAACACCACCACCGTGTCGTACAGCGAGAACCCGAGGATGGTGAGCAGGCCGACCACGGTGGCGGGCGAGACCTCGAAGCCGATCAGCGAGTAGACGCCCGCCGTGATCACCACGTCGTGCACCACGGCGACGAGCGCGCCGATCGCCATGGACAGCTCGAAGTACAGCGCCAGGAAGATCATCACCGCGACGAAGAACACGGCGAGCGCGATCAGCGCCTGGGTGGTGATCTCACCGCCCCAGGAGGCGGAGACGGCGCTGTCGCTGATCGTGTCGATGCCGCCGTTGGGCTTCAGGTCGTTGTTCAGCGCCTGCTTGAGGGTGGTGACCTCGTCCGCGCTGAGCGTCTCGGAGCGGAGCTGGATGGTCGCCGAGTCGCCGGTGCCGACCGTCTGCGCGGAGGTCGCCTCCTTGTTCAGCGCCTTCTCGAAGCTCTCCTTGACGGCGTCCGTCGTGATGGTGCCGGACGAGCTCTGCGCGGGCATCTGGACGCGCGTGCCGCCGGTGAAGTCGATGCCCAGGTTGAACCCCTTGAGCACGATCGACAGGATGCACACCAGCAGGATCGCGCCGAAGATCGCGTACCAGCGCCGGCGCTTGCCGACGATGTCGAAGGCGCCGTTGCCGACGTAGAGCCGCTTGAAGATCCCGAGCTTCTTCGCCTCGGCCACGTCAGGCCCCCTTCACGGCAGTGCCCTTGGCCGCGCGGTCGGCGACGGCGGCCTGCACGGCCTCGCCCAGACCGGACAGCTTCGGGTTGGACAGCTTCTTCGACTTGGAGGCCATCGCCACGAGCGGGTGCGTGACCAGGAAGACCACGACCAGGTCGAGCACGGTCGACATGCCCAGGGTGAACGCGAAGCCCTTCACCTGGCCGACGGCGATCACGTACAGGATGGCCGAGGCCAGGAAGCTCACCGCGTCCGCCGAGAGGATCGTGCGGCGGGAGCGGACCCACGCGCGCGGCACGCCGGACCGGAACGTCCGGCCCTCCCGCACCTCGTCCTTGAGCCGTTCGAAGAACACCACGAACGAGTCGGCGGTGATACCGATGGCGACGATGAACCCGGCGATGCCCGCGAGGTCGAGGGTGAACCCGATCCAGCGGCCGAGCAGCACCAGCACCGCGTAGATGACGACGGCCGACAGGACCAGCGACAGGATCGTCAGCACGCCCAGCAGGCGGTAGTAGAACAAGCAGTAGAGGAACACCAGCGCGAGGCCGATGCCGCCCGCGATCAGGCCGGCCTTCAGCGAGGCCAGGCCCAGCGTCGCGGACACCGTCTCGGCCTCGGAGGGCTCGAACGACAGCGGCAGCGAGCCGTACTTCAGCACGTTGGCGAGGCTGTTCGCCTCGGCCTGGTTGAACTGGCCGCTGATCTGGGTGTTGCCGCCCAGGATGGGCTCGTTGATGTTCGGCGCGGACACGACCTGGCTGTCCAGCACGACCGCGACCTGCTGCGACACGTTCGCCGAGGTGAACTTGCCCCACTTGTCGCCGCCGGAGGACTTGAACGTCAGGTCCACGACGAAGCCCGCGCCCTGCGGGTTGACGCCGGAGACGGCGTTGGAGACGTCCTCACCGGTCAGCCGCGAGTACAGGCTGTAGTCGTCTTCCTTGACGCTGCCGTCGTTCGGCGGGTTCACCGGGGCCAGCACGTACTTCTCGGTGCGGTCCTGGTCGCAGGTCAGCAGCGGCAGCGCCGGGTCGTCGTTGCCGATCAGCGGGTCGATCGTGGGGCAGGTGAACGCGGTCAGCGCCTGCTGGACGGTCTGCGCGTCCAGCGTGGTCAGCTGCGGGTCCTGCCGGCAGGTCCGGGACTCCTCGATGGCCTTGGTCGGGTCGTCGGAGTACTCGCCGGCGAACACCGCGCGGCAGTCCACCTGCGGCTCGGTGGGGGCGTTGGGGTCCGTCGGCTGCGCGTTCGGGTCGGTCGGCTGCGCGTTCGGGTCCGTCGGCTGCGCACCCGTGGTCTCGGGCTGGCCCTCCACCATCGGGGCCGGGCGGCCCTGGCCGGTGGTGGTCGCCGGCGCGGAACCCGCGGTCTCCGACGGCGCGGCGCTGCCCGAGGTGGGCGGCGCGGCCGACCCGGAGGTGCTCGGCGGCGCGCTGCCGCTCGTGGACGGCTCCGGCTCCGGCGCGTTGGGCAGCGGCGAGCCGACGACCTTGCGGAAGTTCAGCTTCGCCGTCTGGCCGAGGCGCTTGGCGCCCTCGCTGTCCGAACCGGGGACCGTGATCACCAGGTTCGTGCCGTCGCGGACGACCTCGGCGCCGGAGACGCCGAGGCCGTTCACGCGCGTCTCGATGAGGGTGCGCGCCTGGTTCAGCGCCTCGTCGGTCGGCGTCTGGCCATCAGGAGCCCGGGCGGTCAGGGTGACGCGCGTGCCGCCCTGGAGGTCGATGCCGAGCTTGGGGGTCGCCTTGCCGTTCCCGGTGAAGAACACCAGGGAGTACAGCGCGACCACGATGAGGACAAATGCGCCCAGGTACTTCGCGGGGCGGATTTGCCCGGCCGGAGGTGCCACGGTCCGTCCGTCTCCTGATAGTTGACAAGGTCAGCGATGGCGCAGCGTACCCCTGATGGTGTGAGCTGCGCGTCACTGCCTGGAGTCGGCACGTTCACAGTTGCCGGCTCCAGGCGCGGGGGTCTTCTTGCGGGTGCCGCTTACTTCTTGGTGTTGTGCTCCACCGGTTCGGCCACCACGCGGTCGGCGGCGGGGCGGTCGGCGGGCTCGTCGACGACCTCGGCCACGTCGTCCACGTCGTCCACGACGGCGTCGCTCTCGGTGTCCGCGACGACCTTCTCGCGGATGGCCTGGCGCAGCCAGGTGGTCACCACGCCGTCGCCGATCTCCAGGTCGATCGTGGAGTCGTCGCCGGCGTCGGTGACGGTCGCGAACAGCCCGGAGGTGGTCATGACCCGGTCACCCGGCTCCAGGGAGGTCAACAGCGCCTGCTGCTCCGCGACCGCCTTCTTCTGCTTGCGGGCGCTGAGGAACAGCGGCACCGCGAGCAGCACGAGCAGCAGCGGGAACATCAAGGAGGACAGGTCCATCATTCTCCGATCGACCGGACTGCACGGGTGCGGGACAGCGCCCGGAACGTCCGGATTTCTGGGGTGCCGGTCCCGATTGTGCCAGGTCAGTAATCCCGATCACCCGGAGGCGTCGTCGAACAGCGGTCGGGTGGCCTCACCCGGTGCCTGCGGCGGCGGCGTGAGCCCCAGGTGCAGCCACGCGGTGGCGGTCGCGACCCGGCCGCGCGGGGTGCGCGCGAGCATCCCGGCGCGCACCAGGTAGGGCTCGCAGACCTCCTCGACGGTGGTCGGCTCCTCCCCCACCGCGACGGCCAGCGTGGAGACGCCCACGGGCCCGCCGCCGAACGACCGGACCAGCGCGCTCAGCACCGCCCGGTCGAGCCGGTCCAGGCCCAGCTCGTCCACGTCGTACACGGCCAGGGCGTCCCGGGCCACCTCGCGGGTGACGGCGCCGTCCGCGCGCACCTCCGCGTAGTCCCGCACCCGCCTGAGCAGGCGGTTGGCGATGCGGGGCGTGCCCCGGGAGCGCCCGGCGATCTCCCGGCCGCCGTCCTCGCGCAGGTCGACGCCGAGGATCGAGGCCGAGCGGCGCACGATCAGCTCCAGCTCGTCGGCCGTGTAGAACTCCATGTGCCCGGTGAAGCCGAAGCGGTCGCGCAGCGGCCCGGTCAGCGCGCCGGACCGGGTCGTGGCGCCGACCAGGGTGAACGGGGCGATGTCGAGCGGGATGCTGGTCGCGCCCGGCCCCTTGCCGACGACGACGTCGACCCGGAAGTCCTCCATCGCGAGGTAGAGCATCTCCTCGGCGGGGCGGGCCATCCGGTGGATCTCGTCGATGAACAGCACGTCGCCCTCGACCAGGTTCGACAGCATCGCGGCGAGGTCGCCCGCGCGCTCCAGGGCGGGGCCGGAGGTGATCCGCAGCGACGCGCCCAGCTCGGCCGCGATGATCATCGCGAGGCTGGTCTTGCCCAGGCCGGGCGGGCCGGACAGCAGCACGTGGTCGGGGGGCGAGCCGCGCCGCATCGCGCCGCGCAGGACCAGTTCGAGCTGCTCGCGGACCTTCGGTTGTCCGACGAACTCGTGCAGGTCCTTCGGCCGCAGGGTGGTCTCGACGTCCCGCTCGGCCGGGTCGGGCAGCGGGTCGAGGGTGTCCCGGTCGAGGTCGTCCCGGCCGAAGTCGTCCCGGTCGAGGTCGTCGGCGAAGTCCCCGGGCCCGAAGGTGGTCATCGCTTGCGGCCCAGCGCGGTCAGGGCGCGGCGCAGCACGTCGGAGGTGCCCAGGGAGCCGTCGGCGGCCAGCACGGCGTCCACCGCCGCCTCGGCCTGCTTGGCGGGGAAGCCCAGGCCGAGCAGGGCCTCGACGACCTGCGTGCGGACCACGCCGGTGTCGCTCGCCGCGGGCGCGGTCGCCAACTGGCCCACCTTGTCGCGCAGCTCGATGATCAGCCGCTCGGCGCCCTTGCGGCCGATGCCGGGCACCTGGGTGAGCACGGTGATGTTGCCCTCGGCCAGCGCGGCGCGCAGCTTGTCCGGCTCCAGCACGGCGAGCGTCGCCAGCGCGATCCGCGGCCCGATCCCGGACACCGTCTGGAGCAGGCCGAACAGCTCGCGCGCCTCGGCGTCGGCGAACCCGAACAGGGTCAGCGAGTCCTCGCGCACGACGAGCGACGTCGACAGCGACGCCTCCTCGCCGCGGCGCAGGGTGGCGAGCGTGGCGGGCGTGGCCTGCACGGCGAAGCCGACGCCACCGACCTCGACGACCACGTGGTCGAGACCGATGGACTGCACCTGCCCGCGCAGCGACGAGATCACTGGGTCCTACCTCCGGTCCTGGCGCCGCCGGTCCTGGCGGCCGCCTGCGCCAGTTTCGCGCGGTGGGTCCTGGCGACCTCCGCCGCCCTCGCCTGCGCCTCCTCCAACCGCGACCGCATGGGCGCGCGCCACAGGTGGCAGATGGCCAGCGCGAGCGCGTCGGCGGCGTCCGCGGGCTTCGGGGCGACCTTGAGGCCGAGGAGCTTCGTCACCATCGCCGTGACCTGGGCCTTGTCCGCCCGGCCCGAGCCGGTGACGGCGGCCTTCACCTCGCTGGGCGTGTGGAACACGACGGGCAGGCCGCGGCGCGCGGCCGACAGCGCCACCACCCCGCCCGCCTGGGCGGTGCCCATCGCGGTGCGCACGTTGTGCTGGCTGAACACCCGTTCGACGGCGACCACCTGCGGGCGGTAGGTGTCCAGCCACCGCTCGACGGCGTCGGAGAGCTGGAGGAGGCGCACGGCGAGGTCGGCGTCCGCGGGCGTGCGCACGACGTCCACGGCCACCGGGCGCACGGTGCGGCCGGGGCCGCCGTCGACCACCCCGAACCCGCACCGGGTCAGGCCGGGGTCGACTCCGAACACGCGCACCGCTGGTCCCCTCGAACGACGAACACCAGTTCGAACCTTAGAGGGTCGGCCGCCGGAACGCGGTGGGACACGCGCAGGGTCACCACCGGCCACCCCCCGATCGACACAGCGTCACCACCCTCACTACAGTGGCTCGGTCCACCAGGTCGAGCGCGGTCGCGGCATCGAGGCGAAATCCATGACCCTGAGGCGGTTCGGCGTCGTCGCGACGGCCGTGTGCGCCCTGGTGCTCCTGATCGTCTTCCTGGTCGTGTCGGGCGTGCTCGACCGGCCCACCTCGGTGGCGGTCGACAAGTTCACCCAGCTCGTCTTCTCCGCCGCCGCGGCGGCGTCCTACTGGCGCGCGGCCCGGCGGCGGCACGGCGTGGCGCGGCGCTGGCGGCTGTGGATGGTCGCCTCGATGACGAGCCTGGCCGTCGGCCTGTGCGTGTGGATCTGGGGCCAGGTGGTCCTCGGGGTGTCCCTGCCCTCGACGACGCTGGCGCCCATCGGGTTCATGCTCGTGCCCGTGCTGGCGCTGTGCGCGGTCCTCGTGCTGGCGCACGGCGGGTCGGGCACGCTGCCCGGCCACCGGAGCAAGCTCGTGGTGCTGCTGGACGGGCTGATCGTGGTCGGCTCGCTGTTCGTGCTCACGTGGGTGTCGCTGCTGGAGTCGATGGTCCGCGCGTGGGCCACCTCCGGTCCCGGCTTCGCGACCGTCGTGACGCACCCGGCGCTGTACCTGGTGATGCTCGTGGTGCTGCTGGTGTCGTCGTGGACGCACCGGTCGGTGCGGCAGCTGCCGGTGCTGTTCATCGCGCTGGCGGGCCTGGCGCAGTCCGCGTCCGGGTGGGTGTTCGCCTACCTGGTGAGCCGGGGCGCGACGGCCATCCCGACGGCCGCCGACATCGGGTTCATGGTGTGCCCGGCGCTGTTCTTCCTCAGCTCGGTCGCGCCCGGCGGGACGGCCCGGGAGCGGACCGGCGCGGCGCGGCTGCGGGCGGGCGAGCTGCTGCACCTGCTCGTGCCGTACCTGCCGATGCTGGTCACCGGCCTGTTCATCGTGGTGGGCACGGCGACGGGCGTGCGGCTGAACCCGTTCGAGATCTACGTCGGCCTGGGCGTGGTGCTGCTGGTGATCGCCCGGCAGCTGCTGACGCTGATCGACAACGTGAAGCTGCTGGAGCAGCTGCGGGAGAGCCGGGAGCGGCTGCGGCACCAGGCGTACCACGACCCGTTGACCGGGGTGGCGAACCGGGCGCTGTTCCGGGAGCGGCTGGACGAGGCGCTGGCCGGGGCGTCGCCGGTGGTGGTGCTGTTCATCGACGTGGACGGGTTCAAGGACGTCAACGACAACTTCGGGCACGCGGAGGGCGACGCCGTGCTGCGGATCGTGGCGGCGCGGTTGCAGGGGTGCGTGCGGCAGCAGGACGTGGTGGCGCGACTGGGTGGTGACGAGTTCGGCGTGCTGGTCGACGGCTACCCGCAGGCGCCGGAGGAGATCGGGCAGCGGGTGCTGGACGCGCTGGCGGCGCCGCACGCCACGGCGTCCGGGTCGCACGTGGTGCGCGCGTCGGTGGGGGTGTCGCACCGCGGGGCGTTCGACCCGTCGTTGACCGCCGACGACCTGCTGGGCAGCGCGGACGCGGCGATGTACACGGCCAAGCGGCTGGGGAAGGGGATGGTCGTGGTGCACGGCTCGGTGGAGGCCGACCTGGGGAACGCCGGTCTCGGTTCGGAGCCCCGCGCGTGACCGCCGACGAGGTGGTCGAGCTGCTGGGCCTGTCCGAGCTGCCCGTGGAGGGCGGCTGGTTCGGCCAGTCGTGGCGCTCGGCGGAGGCGTCGGCCATCTACTACCTGCTGCGGGAGGGCGAGTTCTCCGGGCTGCACCGGTTGGCGCACCTGGAGGTCTACGCCCACCACGCGGGCGCGCCGCTGCGCATGCTCCTGCTGCACCCGGACGGCTCGGCGACCACGCCGGTGCTGGGCCCGGACCTGGCGGCCGGCCACCGCCCGCAGGTGGTCGTGCCCGCCGGCGTGTGGCAGGCGTCCGAGCCCCTGGGCCCCTACTCCCTGGTGGGCACCGTCGTCGTGCCGCCGTACACCGACGACGTCGTCACCTTCGGCGCCGCCGCCCCCCTGGCCGCCACCTACCCCGAGCACGCCACCACCATCCACCGCCTCTCCCGCCTCTAACCCGCGAGAGTCCAACGCTCAGACCCCGAGAGTCCAACGCTCGGGCCTCGAGAGTCCAACGCTCGGGACCCCTGAGTTCTTCATTCCGCATACCGACCGGTCGGCACGAACGAAGAACTCAGGGGTCCTGGAGGTTGGACTCTCGGGGCCTGGGGGTTGGACTCTCGCGGGGGTCAGCCCATGGTTTTCTGGCCGTCGATGGTTTCGCGGATGATGTCGGCGTGGCCCGCGTGCTGCGCGGTCTCGGCGATCAGGTGCGCCACGACCCGGCGGACCGACCAGGACTCGCCGGGCTCGAACCACGGGGCCACGGGCAGCGGGTGGGCGGTGTTCAGGTCCAGGTCGGCCAGGGTGCGAGCGGTCCTGGCGGCGGTCTCCTCGTAGTCGGCGAGCAGGCCGGCCAGGGTCTCGTGCTCCAGCATCCGGAAGCCGTTCTCCCAGTCGGGCGCGACGCTCTCCATCAGCTCCGCCCCGCCGACGGCGAACCGCAGCCAGCCCTCCTCCACCGTGCGGACGTGCTTGATCAAGCCGCCCAGCGACAACTGGCCGGCGGTCGGTGTGAGGCGGGCCTGCTCGTCGGTCAGGTCCCGCACCGTGAAGCGGAGGAAGCCGCGGGTCCTGGCCAGGACCGCCAGCAGGTCGGTCAGTTCCGTGGACGCGATCGCGGTGCTGCTCATGGGGTGGGTCCGCCTTCCGGTTCGGTGACAGGACCGACGTTAGGCGGCATCGCGGACAGTTCCGGTCCTCGATCGCGCAGGCGCTGGTTGCAGCCGCTGGTTGCAGGCGCTAGTTCAGGCCGATGATGGCGGCGTTGAGCGCGGTGGCGAAGGCGACCCACGCCAGGTAGGGCACGAGCAGCAGCGCGGCGGGCCGGTGCCGGCGGCCGAACGCGACGATCAGCGCGACGATCACGACCAGCAGGGCGATGATGTCGACCAGGGCCAGCGCGTACCGCTCGGCGGCGAAGAACAGCGGCGTCCACGCGGCGTTGAGCGCGAGCTGCACGGCGAACAGGCCCAGCTCCCACGTCGTGCCGTGCCGCTTCCAGAACAGCCAGCCGGACACCGCGATCATGACGTACAGCACCGTCCACACCGGACCGAACAGCCACGGCGGCGGCGCCCAGGCGGGCGTGTCCAACTGCTGGTACCGCTCCGCCGACGACACGGCGGCCAGTGAGCCGACCACGGCCGTCGCGGCGACGGCGACGGCGAACACGGCGAGTCCGGCCAGGGGGCGTCGGAGCGCGAGCTGTGCCATGCGTCCAGGCTAGGAAGGCCGGCCGGGTCCCGCACGACGGGACGTCACGCGGCGTCGAGCAGGGCGCGGCCGTCGGCGGTGAGCCCCGCGGTCCCGGCGCGGTCGGCGATGAGACCGGCGCGGGCGAGCCGGGGACCGACGAACTGGTCGCAGCAGCGCACGCCGTCGACGAACAGCGTGCCCGCCGTGTACGCGCAGCGGCCCTCGGCGACGGCGCGCAGCACGGCACGGTCCCGGTGGGTGAGGTCGGTGTGGTCCACGGCGATCTTCTTCCACTCGTTCGGGTTCTTCCTCAACCCGTTCGACGAAGGAGACTGCCGGGATTCGTCGTCACACGCGGAAAAGCGGGGTGTACCGATTCCGACTTCGTGGACTCATCCGTTCGCCGCGGCGGCGGCCTGCCGCAGGGCGTCCACGAGCTGGGGCCACTTGCCCGCCCGGTCGCGGTTGATGGTCAGCGGCGACGGGTGCGGCGCGTTGAACACCTTCAGCTTGTGGCCGCGGCCGGACAGCGTCCACCCGGTGCCCGCCGGACGGCCCAGCACCACCACCGCCTTGAGGTCCGTCAGCAGCCGCAGCAGGTCCACCAGGTACGGCACGGCGCCGCGCAGCTCGGTGGGGGTCGGCGAACGGCCGTTCAGGTGCCACGGCACCACGTTCCAGGCCAGGCACACCTTCCGCGACAGGCCGGCCTCGGTCAGCGCGGCGAAGCCGTTGGCGGCGATCGGGTCGTCGTTGTCCAGCGAGTTGATCCCGGAGCGGACGGCGCCGGGGTCGGGTGACTCCAGGAGGAGCAGCACCTTGCTGTTCACCCCGCCGCTGGCCGGGTCGAACAGGGGGACGTCGACCTTGCGCTCGGTGGCGATGCGCTGGGCGAACTCGGTCAGCTTCGCCATGTGGGGCGCCTTGACCAGGGCCATCTTGCGCGCGAGGACCACCGGGTTGCGGTGCGCCCGCGGGGTGGAGGGGAAGACGTCCATGGTCGACAAGCGTTCCCGGAGGACCGACCCCCGACCATCCGCCGTCCGGGCGGCACGCGGGGGCACCCCGTAGCGCGGTGTCGCGGCCGGGCACGCCGGGGCGGGCTGCGGAGGGGGAGGCAGGGCGGAGGGGAGGTGGGGCGGAGGGGAGGTGGGGAGGTGGGGCGAGGAGGGGGGCGGGGTGCGGCACGTGCACGCGCGTCCCCCTCACAGCGCGCGGGCCAGTTCGACCAGGTGGTCCGGCGTCGGCAGCCGGCCGGAGACGGCGTAGGTGACCCCGGCCGCCGTGGTCCAGGTGAGCCGGGGCGCGGTGCACCGGAGCCGCGTCGTCGTGGCGGCCACCCCGGACAGCTGGTAGTCGACGAAGGTGTCCTCGCCCGTGTACTCGGCGGTGGCCCCGTCGAGCGGGACGGGGGTCGGGGCGGCGCCGCCGAGCACCGTGGAGAGGTAGACCCCCTTCGGGTAGCGCTCCAGGGTCACGGTCCCGGGGGCGACCCGGTAGACGGCGACCGTGATGCCGCGCCCCTCCGCGGTCGGCGCGAAGGCCACCGACAGCGGCCGCCCCCACGGTCCGCCGGTCGGCGGTCGCCACCCGGAGCGGCGCTCGACCCCGTCCACCGTGGCCGGTGACAGCCCACCCCAGCCCGCGCACGACGGCACGGCGGGACCGGGTCCGCCCATCCCGTGCGTGCTCGTGCCCTCCGGGCGCACGAGCCCGGGGACCACGCGCACGCCGAGGACCAGCACCACCAGCACCACCAGCGCGGCGGCGGCGAGGGTGAGCGCGTTGTCGGGGAGCCCGGCGCGCCGCACGGGCGGCGGGGCGGGCGGGGGGGACGGCGGCGCGGGCCGCCGGTCGCCCAGGGCGGCGAGGATCGCGGTGACGGCCGCGTCGTCCGGTTCGCCGCCCAGCGCGCGCCCCAGCTCGCGGAGCTCGTCCTCCAGGTCGTGCCGCTTCGCGTCAGGCACGCTCCCCCACCTCCTCCACGCGCTCCAGCAGCACGCGCAGCCGTTCGAGCGCGCGCGACCCCCTCGACTTCACCGTGCCCCTCGGCCACCCGAGGACCTGCGCCGTCTCCTCCTCGCTCAGGTCGAGCAGGTAGCGGCACCCGAGCACCTGGCGGTCCCGCTCGGCCAGCCGGTGCAGCGCCGCCCACAGCACCCGCTTGCGCTCGTCGGCCACCACGAGGGCGTCCGGCTGGTGGGGCGGCGGGCCGGGTTCGCCGTGGCCGCGGGCGACGACCCGCCCCACCAGCTCCCGCCGGCGCGCGTGCGACCGGTGCAGGTTGCGCACCAGGTTCGCCACGATCCGCAGCAGCCACGGCCGGAACGGCGAGCCGGGCCGGAACGAGCCGAGCGCGGCGTGGGCGCGGACGAAGGCGTCCTGCACCACGTCGTCCGCCTCGTGCCCCGCGCCCATGACCAGCGCGACCCGGTGCGCCGCGGCGTGGTGCGCGCGCACCAGGTGCCCGTACGCCTCGACGTCACCGGCCCGCGCCCGGGCCAGCAGGTACCCCTCGTCCGTGACGGCCCCCTCAGGTCGTCGAACCGGCTGACGCCCCTTCTACACCGCTCGCGCGCCGGGGGTTCCGCGCGCGGCGGTCCTCAGCCGAAATGGGTTCTCGGGCGCTCCTGGAGCACCCCGTCCACGTAGGTGTCGACCTTCTCGTCGTAGAACGCCACGAGCCCCGCGACGCGGGCGCTCTCCGGCAACGGTGTCGGGTAGCCCCACGCCAGGTCCTCGTGCACCTCGTCCCCGACGACGACGGACCAGTACTCGGCGGTGCCCTTGTACGGGCAGCCGGTGCGCAGGTCGCTCGGCCGCAGCAGGTCCTGGCGGACGTCGGTGAGCGGCAGGTAGTGGCGCGGCGGCAGGCCGGTCTCGTACAGGATCACCGGTCGCCGGCTGTCCGCGACCTCCACGCCGCCCACCTCGACCCGGACGTGGCGGCTGCTGGGCAGCGCGTCCACCCGGGTGTACGGGTCGCGCGGGTGGACGTGGACCGGCTCGTCCTCCTCGAACCAGCGGAAGGCGTCCCAGTCGAGGCGCACCAGGTCGCGCAGGGCCTCCAGGGGCGAGTCGGGGAACGTCAGGGCCGCGGCGGGGGCCACGAGGTGGGGCGACGCCCGCACGTCGTGCGCGTGGCCGTCGCCGCGGCTCGGGGACCGGGTCGTCGAGCCGGTGGGCACGAGGGTCGCCCGCACGTCGTCCGCCGGCAGGTAGTAGGTCGGGTAGTACGGCTTCTCCCACACCAGGGTCGGGCGGGTGGTGTCGGCCACGAGCTCGCCCGCCAGGTAGGCCCGGACGCGCTTGCGCCCCGGCTCCACGCGCACCCGCCCGCGTTCCGCAGCAGCAGTCATGGGACCGAAGCTACGCCGCCGGCACACGTGGGCAGGAGGATGGGAGAGCGCTCTCCGAAACCAGGGTGCCCGTTGCTCCACCGGGGTGTCAACAGGCGGTGCGTTGACAGGTCCGCAATCGGTTCGCAACACTTCGAGGTGGGTTGAGAGAGCGCTCTCCCGCATGTCGACCCACTCGAACACCGGCAGGAGACGCCATGTACCGCCTCCGATCCGCCGGCGCGGCGACCGCGCTGCTCCTGGGACTCGCACTCGTCCCGGGCACCGCGACCGCCGCGCCCGTCCTGCTCTCGCAGGGCAAACCCGCCACGGCCTCCTCGACCGAAGGCGCGGGGACACCCGCGTCGGCGGCCGTGGACGGCAACGCGGGGACCCGCTGGGCCAGCGCCTGGAGCGACCCCCAGTGGCTGCGCGTCGACCTCGGCGCCACCTCGGCCCTGAGCCGGGTCGAGCTGGACTGGGAGGGCGCGTACGCGACCGGCTTCCAGGTCCAGGTGTCGAACGACGGCGACGCCTGGACGCCGGTGCACACCACCACCGGCGGCACGGGCGGCCGGCAGGGCTTCGACGTCACCGGCACCGGCCGGTACGTCCGCGTGCACGGCACGCAGCGCGCCAACGGCTACGGCTACTCCCTGTGGGAGTTCCGCGTCTACGGCACGCAGGGCACCACTCCCCCGCCCGGCACGGGCGTGCACGTCACCGGCTCCCAGGGGAACTGGCAGCTCACCGTGGACGGGCAGCCGTGGACGGTGAAGGGCCTGACCTGGGGCCCGCCGCCGGCCGACGCGGCGCGCCACATGCCCGAGCTGAGGTCGATGGGCACCAACACCCTGCGCACCTGGGGCACGGACGGCTCCACCCGCCCGCTCCTCGACGCGGCGGCGGCCAACGGGATGCGCGTCATCAACGGCTTCTGGCTCCAGCCCGGCGGCGGCCCCGGCTCCGGCGGGTGCGTCGACTACCTCACGGACGCCACCTACAAGAACGACGTGCTCAACACGATCAGGCAGTGGGTGACGGCCTACGAGGACCACCCCGGCGTGCTCATGTGGAACATCGGCAACGAGTCGATCCTGGGCCTCCAGAACTGCTACTCGGGCACCGAGCTGGAGGACCAGCGCGTCGCCTACGCGAAGTACCTCAACGAGGCGGCGCTGGCCGTCAAGGCGATCGACCCCGGCCACCCGGTGACCAACACCGACGCGTGGACCGGCGCGTGGGCCTACCTCAAGGCGCACACGCCCGCGCTCGACCTGTACTCGGTGAACTCCTACGGCAACGTGTGCGAGGTGCGCGCCGACTGGGTCGCGGGCGGCTACACCAAGCCGTACATCCTCACCGAGGCCGGCCCCGCCGGCGAGTGGGAGGTGCCGGACGACGTCAACGGCGTGCCGGCCGAGCCCACGGACGTGCAGAAGCGCGACGGCTACGCGCAGGCGTGGAACTGCGTCGTCGGGCACCGGGGCGTGTCCTTCGGCGGCACGCTGTTCCACTACGGCACCGAGCACGACTTCGGCGCGGTGTGGTTCAACCTGACCCCGGCGGGCAAGAAGCGGCTGTCGTTCTACGCGGTGCAGCGGGCGTTCGGCGGGGCGACCCCGACCAACACCCCGCCGGTGATCTCCGCGATGAACCTGCCCACCGCGGTCGCGGCCGGCGCGCCGCTGGCGATCGACGTGGCGGCGGGCGACCCGGACGGCGACGCCATCACCTGGTCCGCGGCGTTCAACTCGAAGTACGTCGACGGCAGCGGCGGTCTCGCCGACGCCCCCGTGCGGGTCGACGGCAACCGGCTCACGGTGACCGCGCCCGACCGGCTCGGCGTGTGGAAGGTGTACGTGCTGGCCGAGGACGGCCGCGGCAACATCGGCATCGAGGCGAAGTCGGTCCGGGTCGTCGCGCCCCGGCCGGCGGGCACCAACGCGGCCCTGAACAGGCCGGTGACGGCCTCGTCGCACCAGCAGGTGGGTGACGGCGCCCCCTTCCCGCCGTCGAACGCCGTGGACGGCGACGCGGGCTCCCGCTGGGCCACCGACTGGGCCGACCCGCAGTGGCTGCGCGTCGACCTGGGCGCGGTGACCTCCTTCCAGCACGTCCAGCTGGTGTGGGAGGGTGCGTTCGGCCGCGCCTACGAGCTCCAGGTGTCGGACGACGGGAACACCTGGCGGAGCGTGCACGGCACGACCACCGGTAACGGCGGGGTCGACTCGATCGACGTCAACGCCAGTGGCCGGTACGTGCGGCTGCACGCCACCCGGCGCGGGACCGGGTGGGGCTGCTCGCTGTACGAGTTCGGCGTCTACCGGCGTTGACCGGCGGGCGCTGACCGACCAGACGGGCGATGGCCGGGGGGAGTGGGTCCCCCCGGCCATCGGCCATGTGCGCGTCCGGAGTGGGTTGCGCGCACGGAGGAGGGGCGTCCCGCGTCACGACCGCGGGGCGCCCCTCGCTCACCGCGGGATCAGCTCCCCTTGACCCGGCGGATGGTGTCCCGGTACCAGAGGGCGCTGCTCTTGGGCGTGCGGACCTGCGTGTCGTAGTCGACGTGCACCAGGCCGAACCGCTTCTCGTAGCCGTAGGACCACTCGAAGTTGTCCATCAGCGACCACGCGAAGTAGCCGCGCACGTCGGCACCCAGCTCGCGGGCCTTGGCCACGGCCGCGATGTGCGACTCCAGGTAGGCGGTGCGGTCGTCGTCCTGGACGTACCCGGTCTCGTCGGGTGCGTCGTCGAACGCCGCGCCGTTCTCCGTGATGACCATCGGCACGCCCGGGTAGTCCTGGGCGATCTGCACCAGGAGGTTGGTGAAGCCCTCCGGGACGATCTCCCAGTCCATCGCGGTGACCGGCGCGCCGAAGCGGACCTCGCGGCCCACCGGCAGGCCGTTCTCGTCCTCGGTGTCGCCGTTCTCGTCGGTGCCGGAGTGCTTCGCGCTGGAGTAGTAGTTCACGCCCAGCACGTCGATCGGCTGCCGGATGACGTCCAGGTCGCCGTCCTGCACCGGGACGGTGACGCCGCGCGCCGCCAGGTCCTCCACCACGTCCGCCGGGTACTGCCCCTTGACCAGCGGGTCGAGGTAGATGCGGCGGGACAGGCCGTCCGCGCGCCGGGCCGCGGCGCGGTCCAGTTCGCTGTCGGTCTCCGGGGACGCGTGGCTCATGTTCAGCGTGATGCCGAACTCGGTCGGCTTCGTGGCCGCCTCGCGCATCCGCTGGGTGGCCAGGCCGTGGCCGAGCAGCAGGTGGTGCACGGCGTGGATGGCCGCGCCGAAGTCCTGCCTGCCGGGGGCCTGGCGGCCCTCGTAGTAGCCGAGCATCGCCGTGCACCACGGCTCGTTGAGCGTGGTCCAGGTGCGCACGCGGTCCTGGAGGGCGTCGAACACCAGCATGGAGTAGTCGGCGAACCGGTAGGCGGTGTCGCGGTGCGGCCAGCCGCCCGCGTCCTCCAGCTCCTGCGGCAGGTCCCAGTGGTAGAGCGTCACCCAGGGGTCGACGCCCTTGCCGAGCAGCTCGTCGACGAGCCGGTCGTAGAAGGCCATGCCCTTGGGGTTGACCGGGCCCGTGCCGCCCGGCTGCACCCGCGGCCACGCCACCGAGAACCGGTAGGTGTCCACGCCGAGGGAACCGATGAGCGCGACGTCCTCCGGCATCCGGTGGTAGTGGTCGCAGGCGACGTCGCCGTTCTCGAAGTCGGGCACCATGCCGGGGACCCGGCAGTAGGTGTCCCAGATCGACGGCGTGCGGCCGTCCTCGTCGTGCGCCCCCTCGATCTGGTAAGCGGAAGTCGCCACGCCCCAGCGGAACGAGGCGGGCAGGGTGTCGATCGCGGGGTCGAGCCCTGCGGTCGGCGCCTTGGTGTCCATGGATCTCCTCAGGAGGTCGGAACCAGGTTGTCGTGAACCTGGTTCAGAACCCGTTGTCGTGAACGGGGTGCAGCCAGCAGGCCACGGTGCGGTCGGGCCCCACGTGGTCCTGCGGGACGCCGAGCACCGGTACCTCCACACCGCAGCGCTCCATTGCGTGCGGACAACGTGGGTGGAACGCGCAGCCGGGCGGCATGCCGCGCAGGTCCGGCGGTGAGCCGGGGATCCCGGAGAGCTCGCGCTTCGGCCCGCGCAGGGCCGGGAACGAGTTCAGCAGCCCGTGGCTGTACGGGTGCTTGGGGTTGCGGTACAGCTCGGCGGAGGTCGCCTCCTCGACGATCCGCCCGCCGTACATGATCGCGATCCGGTCGGAGAACTCGACCAGCAGGGACAGGTCGTGCGTGATGAACACGACGGAGAACCCCAGCCGCTCGCGCAGCTCGACCAGCTGGCGCAGGATCTGCCGCTGCACCACCACGTCCAGCGCGGTGGTCGGCTCGTCCATGATGACGACCCTCGGCTCCAGCGCGAGCGCCATGCCGATCATGACGCGCTGGCGCATGCCGCCGGAGAGCTGGTGCGGGTAGCTGTCCAGCCGGTCGGCGGCGATGCCGACGAGGCCCAGCAGCTCGCGGGCGCGGGCCAGCCGCGACGCGGGCGTGCTGCGCGGGTCGTGCGCCTTGATCACGTCGGTGAGCTGGGTGGAGACGCGGTGCACCGGGTTGAGCGAGTTCATCGCGCCCTGGAAGACGATCGCGGTCTCCGCCCAGCGGAACGCGCGCAGCTCGTCGTGGGACATGCGCAGCACGTCCACGGGCTCCCCGCCGTCGCGGTGGTACAGCACCTGGCCGCCGGTGATGACGCCCGGCGGCGGGAGCAGCCTGGTCAGGCCGTAGGCGAGGGTGGACTTGCCGCTGCCGCTCTCCCCCGCCAGGCCGAGGACCTCGCCGCGGTGCAGGGTGAGGTCGACGTCCCGGACGGCGCGCACGCCCTCGTCGCCCAGGCCGTAGTCCACGTTGAGGCCGCGGACCTCCAGCACTGCGTCGCTCACGACTCCGCCTTCCCGTTGGCCCCTGCCCCGGCCACTGCCTTCGGCGGGGTCTTGCGCTCGACCGGGGCGGACGCCAGCACCGGCGTGAAGCCGACGCGCATCCGCACGGTGTGCCCGTCGGCGGTCTTGACGTCGGTCTTGCCGCCGCCGCGCAGGCGCGGGCTGACGAACTCGTCGATGCCGAAGTTGACCAGCGACAGCGCGGTGCCCAGCAGCGCGATGGCCAGGCCCGCGGGCACGAACCACCACCACGCGCCCTGCCCGAGCGCCTGTTGGCTCTGCGCCCAGTACAGGACGGTGCCCCAGTTCCAGCCGCTGCCCGCGCCGACGCCGATGAACGCCAGCGTGATCTCCAGCGTCACGGCGAAGATGACCGTGCCGACGAAGCCGGAGGCGATGACCGCGGTGAGGTTGGGCATGATCTCGAACAGGATGATCCGCCACGTCGACTCGCCGGTGGCCCGGGCGGCCTCGACGTAGTCGCGCCCGCGCAGCGACAGGGTCTGCGCGCGCAGCACCCGCGCGCCCCAGGCCCACGACGTGAAGCCGATGAGCAGCGCGATGGTGAGCGTGCTGGTCTCCGGCAGCGTGGACGTGATGATGATCATCAGGGGCAGCGCCGGGAGCACCAGGAACACGTTGGACAGCGCGGACAGCACCTCGCTGCCGGCGCCGCCGAGGTAGCCGGAGGTGACGCCCACGAGGATCGACAGGACCGTCGCGACGATGCCCGCGACGAACCCGACCACGATGACGCTCTGCGTGCCCACGACGACCTGGCTGAAGATGTCCTGGCCGAGGTGGGTGGTGCCGAACCAGTGGGCCGCCGACGGCGGCTGGAGCAGGTCGTTGCTGCGCGCCGACGGCTCGTACGGCGCGATCCACGGCCCGACCAGCGCGAGCAGGGCGAAGAAGCCCAGGAGGACCAGGCCGACGGTGGCCTTGGGGTTGGCCACGAACCGCAGCCTGCGGCGCTTCACCGGCGCCGCGGCCGGGGTCGACGCCGCTGTGGTGGGGACGACGGTCACCGGTCAGCCCTCCCGTCGGGTGCGCGGGTCGAGCGCGAGGTAGGCCACGTCGGCGAGGAAGTTCGCCAGCAGCACGGACAGGGTGATGATGAGGAAGATGCCCTGCATGAGCGGGTAGTCCTTCGCGCCGACCGCCTGGAACAGCTGGAGGCCGAGGCCCGGGTAGGAGAACACGATCTCCACGAGCAGCGTGCCGCCGACGATGAAGCCCAGCGACAGCGCGAACCCGGAGACGTTGGGCAGCAGCGCGTTGCGCGCCGCGTAGGACACCATCACGCGGCGGTCGGCCAGGCCCTTGGCGTGCGCGACGGTCACGTAGTCCTCGGACGCCACCGTGACCATCATGTTGCGCATGGACAGGACCCAGCCCGCCATGGACGAGAGCAGGATGGTGAACGCGGGCAGGATGCCGTGCCGGATGACGCTGCCGATGAACTGCGGGTCCGGGTTGGGCACCAGGCCGTTGTCGTAGGCGCCGGAGGCCGGGAAGAAGCTGTCCGGGCCGGTGAGCAGCGCGATGGCGATGAGGCCCAGCCAGAAGTACGGGATGGACGACACGAACGTGGTCACCGGGATCAGCGCGTCGGCCCACGAGCCGCGCCGCCAGCCGATGCCCGTGCCCAGCGCCGTGCCGATGACGAACCCGAGCACGGTGGTGATGCCGACCAGGCCCAGCGTCCACGGCAGGCCGTCGCCGATGACCTCGGAGACCGGCGACGGGAAGTAGGTGAACGACAGGCCGAGGTCCCCGGTCAGCAGCTGGCCGAGGTAGGTGAAGTACTGCTCGACGAGGCTCTCGTCCTTGTCCAGCCCGAACAGCACGTACAGCGACTGCACGGCCTCGCTGGTCATCTGGCCGCGCGAGCGGGTGATCAGCGCCTGCACCGGGTCGCCGGGGATGGCGCGCGGGATGAAGAAGTTGATGGTGATCGCGGCCCACGCGGTGAACACGTAGAACGCGATCCGCTTGAGGAGGTAGGTCACGGGGCCCCCTCCTCGTCGCCGTGGCGCACCCCGACGACGTGCAGCTTGGTCCGCTGCTCGGCGGAGAGGCCGTCGCCGTAGAGCCAGCACGCGGCGAAGTGCGTCCCTTCGCCGGCCTCGCCGTCGCCGTCGCCGAGGGCGAAGCGCGGGGGCACCTCGTCCCGGCAGACCTTCATGGCGTGCGGGCAGCGCGGGTTGAACCGGCAGCCCGTCGGCGGGTTGATCAGCGACGGGGGCTCGCCGGTGCCGCCGTCCTTCTCCACCGCGGCGGGCCGGTCCGGGTCCGGGGCGGAGTCGATGAGCAGCTGCGTGTACGGGTGCGCGGGGCGCTGGGTGACGGTCTCGCTGTCGCCGCCCTCGACCACGCGCCCGGCGTACATCACGAACGTCTCGTCGGCGAAGTAGCGGGCC
Source organism: Saccharothrix sabaoui (assembly GCF_051756985.1). Classification (NCBI taxonomy): domain Bacteria; kingdom Bacillati; phylum Actinomycetota; class Actinomycetes; order Pseudonocardiales; family Pseudonocardiaceae; genus Saccharothrix; species Saccharothrix sabaoui. Next base: position 9,805 of record NZ_JBPKJK010000099.1, on the reverse strand, counting down.
GAGGCGATGTCGTGCGTGATGTAGAGGATCGCGAGGTGCAGGCGCTCCTTGAGGTCGCGCAGGAGGTTCAGCACGCCGAGCCGGATGGAGACGTCCAGCATGGACACCGGTTCGTCGGCCAGCAGCACCTCGGGGTCGGCGCCGAGGGCGCGCGCGATGGCGACGCGCTGGCGCTGGCCGCCGGACAGCTCGTGCGGGAACTTGTCGATGTACCGCTCGGGCGGGGTGAGCTGCACGCGCGCGAGGAGGTCGGTCAGCGCCTGCTCCTGCTCGGCGGCGCTCGTGCCCGCGTTGCCGTGGATCTTCAGCGCCCGGGTCAGGTGGTAGCGCACGGTGTGCACGGGGTTCAGCGAGGCGAACGGGTCCTGGAAGATCATCTGGACGCGCTTGCTGTACGCCCGGAAGCGCTTGCCGCCCTTGGCGTCGACCGGCTCGCCGTGCAGCCGGACCACGCCGGCGGTCTGGGGGTAGAGCTGCGCCAGGAGGCGGGCCACCGTCGACTTGCCCGAACCGGACTCGCCGACCAGCGCGGTGACCCGGCCGCGGTGCAGCCTGAGCGTGACGTCCTCGACCGCGCGCACGGAGCGCACCGCCCTGGACAGCAGCTCGCGCCCGCGCTTGCGGACCGGGAAGTGCTTGGTCAGGCCATCGGCCTCCAGGACCACCCCGGAAGACGGGGGTGGGGTGGTCCCGGAGGCCGACGGGGAAGTGCTCGTCGTCATGCGGCCGGCTTCAGGTGCAGGACGACGTCGAGCGCGTTCTCCAGCGTGGGCTGGGCGGGCGCGTACGGGTTGGCCTCGTCCGGCCAGCCGATCCAGTTCTTGGTGCTGTACTGGCCGCCCGCGTTGGCCGCGGAGGTGATGGCGACCGGCATGTCGCGGACGTGGATCTGCTGGAGCTTGTTCATCGCCGCGGTGCGCTGGGCGTCGTCGGGCGCGTTGGCGTAGTCGTTGAGCGCCGCGGTGGCCTCGGGGTTCTCGTAACGGCCGTAGTTGCCGTTGATGCCGCCCTCGCCGATCGGCTTGTAGAGCGCGCCGTTCATGATGTTCTCGTAGATGTCGTACGGCGTCGGACCGTTGTTGGTCCAGTGCAGCGCGGCCTGGAAGTCACCGGTGTCGAGCGCCTTGGTCCACGCGTCGGCGTTCGGCAGGTCGACGGTCGCCTCGATGCCGATCTGGGAGACGTCGTCCTTGATGATCTCCAGGTTCGTCACGTAGTCCGACCAGCCCGAGGGCACGGTCATCTTCAGCGTGACGGGCTGGCCCGACGGGTCCTTCAGCTTGTCGCCCTCGAAGGTGAAGCCGGCCTCGGTCAGCTCCTTCTTCGCGGCCTCGACGTCGACCTTGACGGTCTTGTCCTTGAACTCGGGCGCGATGTACGAGGCGCCGGCGGGCAGCGGGATGCCCGTGATGTGGTCGACCTTCGGGTAGAAGTACCCGGCCTCGCCCTGGGTGAAGATGTCGTCGCGGTTGATCACCAGGTTGACCGCGCGGCGCAGGGCCGGGTTGTCCCACGGCTTGACCTTGGTGTTGAACCACAGGCCGTGGATGCCCAGCACCGGCGGGAACCAGAGCTTGTAGTGCTCGGGGTCCTTGGAGGTGTAGACGGCCTCGTAGTTCGGGATGAACACGAAGCTCCACTCGGCCGCGCCGGTCGCGAGGGCGGTGGTCTGCGCGTTGTTGTCGCTGTAGGAGGTGTAGCGGACCTCCTTGACCTTCGGCAGCTCCTGCCAGTACGAGTCGCGCACGGCGAGCGTGACGGTCTGCGGCGTGAACGACTTCAGCGTGTAGGGGCCGCTGCCGACGGGGGTCTTGACCGTCTCGGTGGTGGGGCTGGAGATCGTCGACCAGATGTGCTTGGGCACGATCAGCTGTTCGAGGATCTTCTTCTGGTTGACGAACTGCGACCTCGGGAAGACCACGTCGACCTTGTTGCCGGAGGTCGAGACCTGGTCGTAGGGGACCGAGTCGATGTTCAGGCCGGGGTTGGCCTTGAGCAGCTCGAAGGTGAACGCCACGTCCTCGGCGGTCAGCGGCTTGCCGTCCGACCAGGTCACGCCGTCGCGGATGGTCAGGCTCAGCTTGCTGTAGTTCTCGGTCCACGCCCACTCGGTCGCCAGCCACGGCTTGGGCTTCTCGGTGGGGTTGACCTCGTTGACCATCGCGAGCGGCTCGAAGAGGAGCCGGCGGTAGCCGAGCGAGCTGGCCGCGGACGAGTTGAGGAACGGGTTGTTGTTCTCGGTCTGCGGACCGTTCGGCATGCCGACGTTCAGCACGCCTTCGGTGTTGCTGCTGTTCGTGCCGGGGTTCGTGGCCGAACAGGCGGCCGAGAACAGCAGGGCTGCCGCGACGGCGAGGGCGGACGTTCGCCTGAGTCGCATGGGTTCTCCTTGTCGGGGCGGGGAAGGGCGAGCGCTCGGGTTGGTGCGGACCGCGGTGCCATCGCGGCTGGGACGCTGCGTGCGTCCTCGTGTCGTTGCAGACTCAACCCCGGTGAGCCAAGTCACGTCAATAACGAACAGGTTACAAACTTAGTCTAATTTTAAGTCGCAAACTAAGGTCCGCCAGGTGGCCCCGAAGCGCACCACCGTCCGCGACCTGCGTCGGCAGAACCGTTCGACGTTGCTGTCGACGCTCTTCTTCGACGGGCCTTTGAGCAGGTACGAGCTGTCCGGGCTCTCCGGGCTGTCCGCCGCGACGGTGTCCAACGTGACCGCCGAGCTGGTCGAGGACGGCCTCGTCGTCGACGCCGGCTCGGTCGACTCCGACGGCGGCCGGCCGCGCGTGTTGTTGCGCGTTAACCCCGCGTTCGGGCACGTCGTCGGGGTGGACGTCGGCGAGACCGGGGTCAAGGTCGAGCTGTTCGACATGGCCCTGCGGCAGCTCGCCGCCGCCGACCACGCGCTGTCCGTGGCCTCCCCCACCGCGGTCGCCTCGCTCATCGCGTCCTCGGTCCGGGACGTGGTCGCGGCGGCGGGCGTCCCGGCGTCGACCGTGCTCGGCGTCGGGATCGGCGTTCCCGGCACGGTCGAGCAGGGCGCGACGGCCGTGGTGCACGCGCCGACGATCGGCTGGGACGGCGTGCGGCTGGAGGAGCTGATCCGGGCGGCGGGCGGCGAGTGGCCGCTGTACGTGGAGAACGGGGCGAAGACCCAGGGCCAGGCCGAGATGTGGTTCGGCGCGGGGCGGGGCGCGCGGCACGTCGTGATAGCCCTCATCGGCTCCGGCGTCGGCGCGGCCGTCGTGGCGGACGGCGACGTGTACCGGGGTGCCACCAGCTCGGCGGGCGAGTGGGGGCACACCACGATCGTGTACGGCGGCCGGCCGTGCCGGTGCGGGGCGCTCGGCTGCCTGGAGGCGTACGTCGGGGCGGAGGGCATCCTCGACCGGTACCGCAAGGCGCGCGGCCGTGCCCTGCCCGGCGACGACGAGCAGTCCTCGGTGGCGGCGCTGATCGCGGCGGCGCCGCACTCCAGGACGGCGGCGCGCGTGCTGGAGGAGACCGCCGGCTACCTCGGCGCGGGGATCGCCAACCTGGTGAACCTGTTCAACCCGGAGCGCATCGTGCTGGGCGGCTGGGCCGGCCTGGCGCTGGGCGCGCACCAGCTGGACGCGATCGTGGCGGCGACCCGCGCGCACGCGTTGCGCCACCCGTACGACCAGACCACCCTCACCGTCGGCCACTTCGGTCCCGACGCGGTGGCCGTGGGCGCCGCCACCCTCCCCGTCGCCGCCCTCCTCGAAGGCGCCGCCGACCCCCGCAAACCCTCCCCCCGAACCGCCGACATCGCCTAACCCGCGAGAGTCCAACGCTCAGACCCCGAGAGTCCAACGCTCAGGTCCCGAGAGTCCAACCTCCAGGACCCCTGAGTTCCTCGTTCGTGCCGACCGGTCGGTATGCGGAATGAAGAACTCAGGGGTCCCGAGCGTTGGACTCTCGAGGCCCGGACGTTGGACTCTCGGGGCTTGAGCGTTGGACTCTCGCGGTTGACAGGGAGGGGTGGGGGACGGAGGCTGGGTTGGAGAGCGCTCTCCGGGGGGCGGGGGACTGTGTGGACGACGTTGAGCTCGGCCTGCTGGTCGGGAAGCTGGACCTGGCGCGGAAGGTGCGGCTGCTGACCGGGGCCACGGTCTGGCGCCTGCACGCCGAACCCGACGTCGGGTTGCGGGCGGTGGTCGTCTCGGACGGGCCGGTCGGGGTGCGCGGCCAGGGCTGGGACGAGCGCAGCACGTCGTTGGCGCTGCCCTCGCCCACGGCGCTGGCGGCCACCTGGGACCCGGCGCTGGTGCGGCGCCTGGGCGGGCTGCTGGCGGCCGAGGCACGGCGCAAGGGCGTGGACGTGCTGCTCGCGCCCACGCTCAACCTGCACCGGGTGCCGTTCGGCGGGCGGCACTTCGAGTGCTTCTCCGAGGACCCCCTGCTCACCGGGCGCGTCGGGGCCGCCTGCATCACCGGCGTGCAGGCCGGCGGGGTCGCCGCCACGGCCAAGCACTACGTCGCCAACGACTCCGAGACCGAGCGGATGACGCTGGACGCGGCGGTGGACGAGCGCACGCTGCACGAGGTCTACCTGGTCCCGTTCGAGCACGCCGTCCGGGCCGGGGTGTGGGTGGTGATGTCGGCCTACAACGGCGTCAACGGCACCACGATGTCGGAGAGCCCGCTGCTCGCCGAACCGCTGAAGGGCACGTGGGGCTTCGACGGCGTGGTGGTGTCCGACTGGGGTGCGGTCCGCTCCGCGGCCGCGTCCGCGAACGCCGCCCAGGACCTCGCCATGCCCGGCCCGCGGAGCCCGTGGAACGACCTGGCCGCCGCCGTCGAACGCGGCGAGGTGCCGGAGAGCGCGGTCGACGACAAGGTCCGCCGCCTGCTCCGGCTCGCCGCACGGGTCGGCGCCCTGAACGGGTCGGTCCCCGGTGGGGGACGGGCGGAGGAGCCGTTGGCGTTGTTGCGCGAGGCGGTGGCCGCGAGCACGGTGCTGCTGCGCAACGACGGCGTGCTGCCGCTGGGGCCGGGCGCCGTCGTCGCCCTGATCGGGCCCAACGCCGCCACCTCGCGCGTCCAGGGCGGCGGCAGCGCGGGCGTCTACCCGGAGTCGGTCGTGTCCTTCGTGGACGGCCTGCGCGAGGTCGCCGAGGTCCGGCACGCCCCGGGCGTGCTGCTGGAGAACCGGCCCGCGCCCTTGACCCCGGCCGGCACCACCGACCCGGTGACCGGCGGACCGGGCGTGCGGGTGCGGGTGCTCGACGCGGGCGGCGCGGAGCTGTCGTCGGAGCTGCGGCTGCTGGGGCGGGTGCTGGAGGTGCCACTGGCGGAGGGCGCGCACGCGATCGAGGTGCACGGCGCGCTGCGCGTCGACCGGACCGGCGAGTGGCGGTTCTCGGTGGCCGGGTTCGGCCGCCTCACGCTCGACGTGGACGGCGCGCGCCTGGTCGACGAGCACGTGCCGCTGGACACCGACGACCCGGCCGTCATCCACCTCACCCCGCCGTACCGGCACGCGACCGCGCACGTCGAGGCGGGTGCGGTCGTCGACCTGGTCGCCCGCCGCGAACTGCCCGGGGGCACCGGCACGGCCACCGTGCTCGCCGCCGACCCGCCGCGCCTGCCCGAGGACGAGGAGCTGGCGCTGGCCGTGGGGCTGGCGCAGACGAGCGACGTCGCCGTGGTCGTGGTCGGCACCACCGACGAGATCGAGAGCGAGGGGTTCGACCGCGTCTCGCTGGCCCTGCCGGGGCGGCAGGACGAGCTGGTCCGGGCGGTGCGCGCGGTCAACCCGAACACCGTGGTGGTGGTCAACTCGGGCGGTCCGGTGGAGCTGCCGTGGCGCGACGAGGTCGCCGCGGTGCTGCTGACCTGGTTCCCGGGCCAGGAGGCCGGGCACGGGCTGGCGGACGTGCTGTTCGGCGCGCGCGAGCCGGGCGGCAGGCTGCCGACGACGTGGCCGGCGGAGCAGGCGGACGTGCCGGTGTCGGACGTGACGCCGGTGGACGGGGTGCTGGAGTACGCGGAGGGCCTGCACGTCGGCTACCGCGCGTGGCACCGGGCGGGCCGCTCCCCCGCCTACTGGTTCGGGCACGGCCTGGGCTACACGACCTGGGCCTACGAGGAGGTGGCGGCGACCGCCGACGGGGTCCGGGTGCGGGTGCGCAACACCGGGTCGCGGGCCGGGCGCGAGGTCGTGCAGGTGTACGCGACCAGGCCGGGCAGCGCCGTCGAGCGGCCGGAGCGGTGGCTCGTCGGCTGGGCGGTGGCCCGGGCCGGGCCGGGTGAGGCGGTCGGGGTCGACGTCGAGGTGCCCGCCCGCGCCTACGAGCACTGGACGCCGGACGGGTGGGTGACCGAGCCCGGCGCGTTCACCCTGCTGGTGGGGCCGAGTGCGGGCGATACGCCGCTGCGCCTGGGAGAGCGCTCTCCACCCGTGGCAGAATAGTGCCATGAGCAGACCGCCGACGACCCCGCCGACGTTGGAGGACGTGGCGCGGGTCGCCGGCGTGTCCCGGGCGACGGTGTCGCGGGTCATCAACGGCACCCGCAACGTCGACCGCAGGATCCAAGAGGTCGTGCGCGCGGCCGTGGACCAGACCGGGTACGCGCCCAACCGCGCGGCCAGGTCCCTGGTCACCAAGCGGACCGGCACGATCGCGCTCGTGGTGTCCGGCGCGGGCGAGCAGGGCGAGGAGGACTCGTTCGCCTCGCGCGTGTTCGCCGACCCGTTCTTCGGGCGGGTGGCCAGCGGCGTGGTCGGGTTCCTGCGCACGCGCGGCGTGCACCCGGTGCTGATGGTCGCCGACACCGACCGGGCGCGCGACGACGTGCTCTCGTTCCTGCGGCAGGGCAGCGCCGACGGCGCGCTGCTGGTGTCCACGCACGCCGAGGACCCGCTGCCCGCGCGGCTGGTCGAGGCGCGGGTGCCGGCCGTGCTGTTCGCGCGGCCCGCGCGCCCGGTGCCGATCAGCTACGTCGACCTCGACCACCAGGCGGGCGCGAAGCTCGCCGCGGACCGGCTCGTGGAGCTGGGCTGCCGCCAGGTCGCCACGGTCACGGGACCGCTCGACGTCCCGGCCTCGCAGAACAGGTTGACCGGGTTCCGGGACGCCATGGCGCGTCACGGTTTCCCGTACGTCCCGATCGCCGAGGGCGGTTTCACCTCCGCGAGCGGCGAGGCGGCGATGGAGCGGCTGCTCGCCGAGCACCCCGGCATCGACGGCGTGTTCGCGGCGAACGACCTGATGGCGCAAGGGGTCCTGCTGGTGCTGCGGCAGCACGGCAGGCAGGTGCCGCACGACGTGGCGGTGGTCGGGTTCGACGACAGCGGCCCGGCGGTGGCGTCCCGGCCGCGGCTCACCACCGTGCGCCAACCGGTGGAGGACATGGCCGCCGAGATGGCCCGCCTGCTGCTGGGCCAGGTGGACGACCCCTCGCTGCCGCCGAAGTCCGTCATCTTCGAGCCCACACTGGTCACGCGCGAGTCCGCCTGAGAGTCGTTGACGTCGTCGCAACACGGACGTTACCCTTCGAGAGAGCGCTCTCTCAGTGCCTCCGGTGCCACGGAGGCCACAGCTCCGGGCCATCTGCCCCCTTGCCTCAGTCAGGTAGGACCATGAGCTACTCACGTCCCCGTACCCGTTCACGGGTCCTGACCGCCGTGCTCGCCCTCGGGCTCGCCGCGGTGCTCGGCCCCGTCATCACCAACACCTCCGCCAGCGCCGCCGAGTGCGGCACGACCAACGCCGCGCTGAACCGCCCGGTGACCGCGTCGTCCACCGAGAACGGCGGTACCCCTGCCACCGCCGCTGTCGACGGCAACACCGGGACCCGCTGGGCCAGCGCGTTCGCCGACCCGCAGTGGATCCAGGTCGACCTGGGCTCCACGCAGCAGGTCTGCCGCGTCACGCTGAACTGGGAGGCCGCCTACGGCCGGTCGTTCCAGGTGCAGCTGTCGGACAACGCGTCCACCTGGAACACCGCCTACTCCACGACCACCGGCACCGGCGGCGTGCAGACCCTGACCGTGGCGGGCTCCGGCCGCTACGTGCGGGTGCTCGGCACGGTGCGCGCGACCGGCTACGGCTACTCCCTGTGGGAGCTTTCGGTGAACACCGAGACCACCGGCGGGGTGGTCATCCCGCCGACCGACCCGCGCAACCCGGACTTCGGCCCGAACGTGCTGATCTACGGTCCCGGTTACGACCGTGCCGCGATGCAGTCCCGGTTGGACCAGATCTCCACCCAGATGAAGACCAACCAGTTCGGCTCCGAGCGCTACGCGGTGCTCTACAAGCCGGGCGTGTACGACGCCGACGTGAACCTGCGCTTCTACACCCAGGTGGCGGGCCTCGGCCTGCGCCCGGACGACGTGCGGCTCAACGGGCACGTGCGCGTCGAGGCGGACTGGTTGCAGCAGGGCGACAACCCGAACAACCTCGGCAACGCGACGCAGAACTTCTGGCGCCAGGCCGAGAACCTGTTCGTCAACCTGCCGGCCGGCCAGGTCGAGCGGTGGGCCGTGTCGCAGGCGGCGTCGTACCGGCGCATGCACCTCAGCGGCCAGGTCCAGCTGTGGAACGGCGGCGACGGCTGGGCGTCCGGCGGCCTCATCGTGGACAGCAAGATCGACGGCGTCACGGTGTCCGGTTCGCAGCAGCAGTTCCTGACCCGCAACAGCAACCTCGCGGGCGGCTGGAACGGCTCCGTGTGGAACATGGTGTTCGTCGGCTCGCAGGGCGCGCCCGCGCAGCACTTCCCGAACCCCGCGCACACCACGGTCGACACCACGCCGGTCGTGCGCGAGAAGCCGTTCCTGTACTTCGAGAACGGCGAGTACAAGGTGTTCGTCCCGGCGCTGCGGCAGAACTCGCGCGGCACGAGCTGGGAGAGCGGCACGCCCGCCGGCCAGTCGATCTCGCTGGCCGACTTCTTCATCGTCAAGCCGGGCACGCCCGTCGCGACGACGAACGCGGCGCTGGCGCAGGGCAAGCACCTGCTGCTGACGCCCGGCGTGCACCGCCTGAACGACACGATCAACGTCACCCGCCCGAACACCGTCGTGCTGGGCCTGGGTCTCGCGACCCTCTCGCCCGACACCGGCAAGGCGGCCATGGCGGTGTCCGACGTGGACGGTGTGAAGCTCGCGGGCTTCCTCATCGACGCCGGCGTGCAGAACTCCCCCGTGCTGCTCCAGCTCGGCCCGGCGGACTCGTCGGCCTCGCACGCCGCCAACCCGACCTCGATGCACGACGTGTACCTGCGCGTCGGCGGTCCCCAGGCGGGCAAGGCGACCGTGTCGCTGGAGGTCAACAGCGACAACGTGATCATCGACCACACGTGGGTGTGGCGCGCCGACCACGGCACGGGCCCCACCGGCTGGACCGCCAACACCGGCCGCAACGGCGTCGTCGTCAACGGCGACAACGTGACGGCGTACGGGTTGTTCGTCGAGCACTACCAGCAGTACAACACGGTGTGGAACGGCAACGGCGGCCGGACGTACTTCTACCAGAACGAGCTGCCGTACGACCCGCCGAACCAGGCCGCGTGGATGAACGGCTCCCAGCTGGGCTGGGCCGGGTACAAGGTGGCCGACCACGTCACCAGCCACGAGGGCTGGGGCATGGGCGTGTACTCCTTCAACCAGGCCGACCCGAGCATCCGCACGGCGAACGGCTTCGAGGTGCCCAACCGGCCGGGCGTGCGGCTGCACGACCTGGTGACGGTGTCGCTCGGCGGTGTCGGCACGATCGACAACGTCGTGAACGGCATCGGCGGCGCCGCGAACCTCGCCACGCAGCAGCGGTACGTGGTC
>NZ_JBPKJK010000098.1:0-34125 GCF_051756985.1 Saccharothrix sabaoui | reverse complement strand
ATTGCGGTCAACATGGGGGGTCCGCCGGCGGTTCACGGCGCGGTGACGCGGATGTCGGCGTTCCAGTCGGAGAACCGGTGCTCGACGCGCTGGAACGTGGTGTCCTCCAGCGTCCTGAGCACCTGCTCGACCCGCACGGGCAGGTCGCCGGGACCGACCCACACGCTGGCGGTCGCGGTGAAGCCGGACTCGTCGGCGGCGAGGAGCTGCGCCCGGCGCGTGGCGTCGACCGTCCGGTCCGCCTGGAGCCGCAGGTCGACGAGCATCGTGTAGCGGCGCGCCGGGGCGCCGTCCAGGACCTCGTCGGCCCGCTCCACGACCAGCGCGCCGGTCAGCGACCGCAGCACCGCCGCCGGGTCGACCTCGTCGGGCAGGCGGGCGATGGTGGTGTCCGCCCGCACGGGGACGTGCTCGCCCGGGTCGTGCCTGGTCCACGCCCCGCCGGAGGTGCGGCTGTAGCCGGCGTCGGCCAGCACGACGACGTCGGTGGCGTCCTCGCGCAGCGACACCAGCCGTCCCTCGGGCGAGCGCAGCAGGTCGCCGGCGAGGCGGACCTCGCGGCCCGCCACGGCGCTCTCGGCGGCGAACCGCACGGAGCGCTGCTCGGCGGCGCGCGCGGCGACGCCGGAGACGAACGCCGCGCTGTCCTCGACGGCCGGGCCGAGGGTGGGCGCCGGCAGGCCCCGGGGTTCCGCGCACCCGGCGGCCAGGGCCAGCACGAGCACGGACACCGACGTGACCACGGACCTGCGCATGTGCCTCCAACCGGTGGTGATCCACCGCCATCTTCCACCACCGGGCCGGACCGGGGTCCGGAACCCCGGAAGTGCCTGCACTACCGTCGGGCACATGCCCCACGTGCTCTCCGTCAACGTCGGTTCCCGGGTCGAGTTCGCGCAGGCGGACCTCGGTCACACCGGGATCGTGAAGCGCCCCGTGCGCACGCCCGTCGAGGTCCGCGCGCCGGGCCCGGAGGGGGTCGGCGGCAGCGGCCTGGCCGGCGACCACATCTCCGACCTGCGCCACCACGGCGGCGACGACCGGGCGGTGTACGCCTACGCGCGCGAGGACCTCGACGGGTGGTCGGCGGAGCTGGGCCGCGACCTCGCGCCGGGCCTGTTCGGCGAGAACCTGACCACGGTCGGCCTGGACGTGTCCGGCGCGCTCCTCGGCGAGCGGTGGCGCGTCGGCGACCTGGTGCTGGCGGTGACGAGCCCGCGCGTGCCGTGCCGGACGTTCGCGGGCGTGCTGGAGGAGCGCGGGTGGGTGAAGGCGTTCACGCGGCGGGCCGCGCCGGGCGCCTACCTGCGGGTGGTCGAACCAGGGACGGTCACGGCGGGTGACGAGGTCGTGGTGGTGCACCGGCCCGACCACGGGGTGACGGTGCGGACCGCGTTCCGGGCGATCACGCTGCACCCGGAGCTGCTGCCGGACCTCCTGGCGGCCGGCGACGACCTGCCGGAGGAGCTGCGGCGCCGGGTCGGGCGGCGGTTGCCCGACCCGGCGTGAGCGACGGGGTCAGGCCAGGGCGGAGAGCTTCTCGAACTCCTGGTCGGTGAGCTCGACGTCGGCCGCGGCCACGTTCTCCTCCAGGTGCGCGATCGAGGACGTGCCGGGGATGGGCAGCACGACGGGCGACCGGCGCAGCAGCCACGCGAGGGCGAGCTGGGCGGGCGTGGCGCCGTGCTCCCGCGCGGCCGAGTCGAGCACGCCGCCGGGGCGGGCCAGGTCACCGGTGGCCACCGGGAACCACGGGATGAACGCGATGCCCTGCGCGGTGGCCTCCTCCAGCACGGCCTCGTGGCCGCGGGTGGTGAGGTTGTAGAGGTTCTGCACGCTCGCGATGGGCGCGACGGCCCGTGCGGCGGTCAGCTGGTCGACGTCCACCTCGGACAGCCCGATGTGCCGGATCTTGCCCTCCTCCTGGAGGGCGCGCAGCACGCCCACCTGGTCCTCCAGCGGCACCTCGTGGTCGAGGCGGTGCAGCTGGTAGAGGTCGATGCGCTCGACGCCGAGCCGCACCAGGCTGGTCTCGACGGCCTGCCGCAGGTAGGCGGGCCTGCCCAGCGGCACCCACTCCTCCGGGGACGGCCGCAGCAGGCCGCCCTTGGTGGCGATGACGAGGTCCTCCGGGTACGGGTGGAGCGCCTCGCGGATCAGCTCCTCGTTGACGTGCGGGCCGTAGGAGTCCGCGGTGTCGATGAACGTGACACCCAGGTCCACGACCCGGCGCAGCAGGGCGATCGCGCCGTCGCGGTCGGCGGGCGGGCCCCAGATCCCCTCTCCCGCTAAGCGCATGGCCCCGTACCCCAACCGGCCGACGGTCAGGTCCCCACCCAGCGTGACGGTCTTGGTCATCGACGTGCTCCCTCGGGTCGTGAAGATCGTTCCTCTGCCGCAACCCGAGGGGGCGTCCCGGTGTTCCCGGGACGCCCCGCGGGTTTCCTACCGCTTGGCCACCAGCGTGAGCACGTCGTACCTGGCGACCGACTCGCCCTTCTGGTTGACCACGTCGGCGTCCCAGCGCACCTCGCCGTAGTCCTGGTCCTCGCGGGGCGTGACCTGCTTCGCGGTCAGCGTCACGGTCAGCTCGTCGCCGGGGAACACGGGCGTGAGGAACCGCAGGTTCTCCAGGCCGTAGTTGGCCAGCACGGGTCCCGGCTCGGGCGAGACGAACAGGCCCGCCGCGAACGACACCACGAGGTAGCCGTGCGCGACCCGGCCGCCGAAGAACGGGTTCGCCGCCGCGGCCTCCTCGTCGGTGTGCGCGTAGAACGTGTCGCCGGTGAACTCGGCGAAGTGCTCGACGTCCTCCAGCGTCACGGTGCGCGGCCCGGCGACGACGGAGTCGCCGACCTTCAGCTCGCGCAGCGACTTGCGGAACGGGTGCACGTCGGACTCGGTGCGCGGCGCGCCCGCGACCCACCGGCCGGTGACGGCGCCGAGCACGCGGGGGCTGCCCTGCACGGCGGTGCGCTGCATGTGGTGCAGCACGCCGCGGATGCCGCCCATCTCCTCGCCGCCGCCCGCGCGGCCGGGGCCGCCGTGGACGAGCGCCGGGAGCGGCGAGCCGTGGCCGGTGGACTCCTTCGCGTCGTCGCGGTCGAGCACCAGGACGCGGCCGTGCCACGGGGCCACGCCCAGCACGACCTCGCGCGCGAAGTCGAGGTCGTGGGTGACGACGGAGCCGACGAGGCTGCCCGAGCCGCGCGCGGCCAGCTCCACGGCGTGCTCGACGCCGTCGTAGGCCATCAGCGTGGAGACGGGGCCGAACGCCTCGACCTCGTGCGGCTGGGCGTGGTCGGGGTCGGCCTTGAGCAGCACCGGCGACAGGAACGCGCCGCGCTCGGGGTCGGCGTCCACCACGTCCACCCGGTCGGGCGAGCCGAAGACGACCTCGCCGACCTCCAGCAGCGCCTTGAGCGAGCGCCGGACCTCCTCGCGCTGCTCCAGCCCGGCCAGCGCGCCCATCCGCACGGTCTCGTTGGCGGGGTTGCCGACGACGACCTTCGCCAGGCGGGCGCTCGCCGCCCCGGCGACGGCGTCCAGCAGGTTCGAGGGGACCAGGGCGCGCCGGATCGCGGTGCACTTCTGGCCGGCCTTGACCGTCATCTCGGTGACGAGCTGCTTGACGAACAGGTCGAACTCGGGCGTGCCCTCGACCGCGTCCGGGCCGAGGATCGAGCAGTTCAGCGAGTCGGCCTCGGCGTTGAAGCGCACGCCGTGGCGGATCACCGCGGGGTGGGTGCGCAGCAGCTGGGCGGTGGACGCGGAGCCGGTGAACCCGACCAGGTCCTGCGGGGTGAGGTGGTCGAGCAGGTCGCCCGCGCCGCCCGAGACGAGCTGGAGGGAGCCCTCCGGGAGCAGCCCGGAGGCGATCACCAGCTCGACCAGCTTCTCCGTGACGTACGCGGTCTGCGAGGCGGGCTTGACCAGCGACGGGACGCCCGCGAGGAACGCCGGGGCGAACTTCTCCAGCGGCCCCCAGACGGGGAAGTTGAAGGCGTTGACCTGCACCGCGACACCGCGCAGCGGGGTGGCGACGTGCTGGCCGACGAACGTGCCGCCGCGACTGAGGGGCTCCACCGCGCCGTCGACGTAGACCCTGTCGTTGGGCAGCTCGCGCTTGCCCTTGCTCGCGTAGCCGAACAGCACGCCGATGCCGCCGTCGACGTCGACCAGCGAGTCCGTCCTCGTGGCGCCGGTGCGGGCGGACAGGGCGTACAGCTCGTCGCGGTGCTCGCGCAGGTGCGAGGCCAGCGCCTTGAGCAGGGCGGCGCGCTGGTGGAACGTCAGCTCGCGCAGCGCGGGGCCGCCGACGCGCCTGCCGTGGTCCAGGGCCGCCGCCATGTCGATGCCGGCGGACGAGATGCGGGTGATCTCCTCGCCGGTCACGGCGTCGTGCAGCGGTGCGCCGTCGGCGTCCGGGGTGTGCCAGCGTCCGGACACGTAGCTGCGCAGCTTGGCCATGGGGTGTCGACCTCCTCGTCGGGCCGGTGGGTGTCCCGGCATGACCGACAGTAAAGCGCCCGCACTTTCATCGTGACTTGATTAAAGGTGATGCAGTAAGTTCCGACCTGGCCGCCGCCAAAGTGAAGGGAGTGTCGATGAGGACACGAGTGGTGGTGAGTGCGGTCGCGCTCGCCTTCAGCGCGCTCGCGGTACCGGCCTCGCAGGTGGGGGCCGCGCCGTCACCCGCCGCCGACCCCGGCGTGGGGACGATGGCGGTGACGTTCGCCGAGGAGTTCAACGGCGCCGCCGGCACGCGGGTCGACGGTTCCAAGTGGAACACCGAGACCGGCAACAACAACGGCAACAACCGCGAGAACCAGTGGTACACCAACTCCGCGAGCAACGCGGCGATGGACGGCGCGGGCAACCTGGTGATCACCGCCCGCAAGGAGAACCCGGGCAACTACCAGTGCTGGTACGGCCGCTGCGAGTACACCTCCGCGCGGATCAACACCGCGGGCAAGTTCACCACCACCTACGGCAAGGTGGAGGCGCGGATGAAGATGCCGCGCGGCAAGGGGATCTGGCCCGCGTTCTGGATGCTCGGCCAGGACATCAACTCCGGCAACCCGTGGCCCGGCAGCGGTGAGATCGACATCATGGAGTTCCTGGGCCACGACCTCGACACCGTGTACGGCACCATCCACGGCCCCGGCTACTCGGGCGCGGGCGGCATCGGCGCGCCGTTCAACGGCCCGAACTTCGCCGACGGCTTCCACACCTTCGCGGTCGAGTGGACGCCGCAGGGCATCGCGTGGTCCGTGGACGGCACCGTCTACCAGCGCCGCACGCCCGCCGACGTCGGCGGCAACCAGTGGGTGTTCAACAAGCCGTTCTTCATCATCCTGAACCTCGCGGTCGGCGGCGAGTGGCCGGGCTACCCGGACGCGAGCACCACGTTCCCGCAGCAGTTCCTGATCGACTACGTCCGCGTGTCGACGCTCGACGGCAACCCGCCCGCGGGCGGCAACCGGATCACCGGCATCGGCGGCAAGTGCGTGGACGTGGCCGGGGCGAACACCGCCAACGGCACCCCCGTGCAGCTCTACGACTGCAACGGCACCAACGCCCAGCAGTGGACCCGCCAGGGCGACACGATCCGCGCCCTGGGCAAGTGCCTCGACGCGGCGTCCGGCGGCACCGCCGACGGCACGCTCGTGCAGCTGTGGGACTGCAACGGCTCCGGCGCGCAGCGGTGGGCCGTCAGCGGCGCGAACGACATCGTGAACATCCAGGCGAACAAGTGCCTGGACGCGCAGAACAGCAGCTCCGCCAACGGGACCAGGTTGCAGATCTGGACCTGCACCGGGGCCGCCAACCAGAAGTGGAACGTTGCGGCATGATCAGCGGGTGCACCCACTGATCAGGGCCGAGGCGGCCAAGTCCGAACGCGACCGGCGACTCTCCCCGGCGGTCGTGACGGCGATGGTCGAGGCGGGCGCGACGCGGATGCTCGCGCCCGCCTCCCTCGGCGGGCGCGGGCTCGACCTGCCCACCTGGGTGGCCGAGCTGGAGGAGCTGGCCCGGGCCGACGGCTCGGCCGGCTGGACCGCCATGACGACCAGCGCCACCTCGTCGCTCGCCTGGTACCTCCCGCCCGAGACGGCCGAGGAGGTCTTCGGGCCCCCGGGATCGGTCGTCGCGGGCACCGCGGCACCGCTCGGCCGGGCCGTCGCCGTCGACGGCGGCCACCGCGTCACCGGCCGGTGGGGCTGGGGCAGCGCCGTGCCGCTGTGCGACTGGGTCGTGGGCGGCGTGGTGACCGAGGCCGGACCGCGCCTGGCGGTCTTCCCGGCCGCCGACGTCACCGTGCACGACACCTGGCACGCCGCGGGCCTGCGGGCCACCTCCTCCCACGAGTGGGAGGTCGCCGACGCCTTCGTGCCCGCCCGCCGGCAGGTCTGGCCCGCCGCGTCGTCCGTGGACGCGCCGCTCGCGCGGTTCCCGTTCCTCGCCTTCCTGGCCGTGGGCGTCGCGACCGTGGCCCTCGGCATCGCCGCGCGGGCCGTCGAGGAGGTCGAGGCGCTGGCCCGCGTCAAGACCCGGCAGTACGCCACCTCCGTGCTGGCCACCGAGACCGGCGCGCAGCTCGACCTGGCCACCGCCGAGGCGCGGCTGTCCGCGGCGCGGGCGTTCCTGCGGGCCGAGGTCGACGCCCGGTGGGCCGACGCGGTGGCGGGCGTGCCGGCGGGCACCGGGAACCGCGCCCGGCTGCGCCTGGCGTGCTCGCACGCGGCGGCGGAGGCCACCGAGGTGACCCGGCTCGCGTTCGGCGCGGGCGGCGGCAGCTCCGTGTTCGAGGACTCGCCCCTCCAGCGCTGCCTGCGCGACGCCCACGTGGCCGCGCAGCACGCGATGGTGTCGCGGCGGCACTTCGAGACCTACGCCAAGGTCCGGCTGGACGTGCCGGTGGACACCACCCGCCTCTGAGCCCCCCGCGGAATTCGCCCGGCGGCGGGGCCGTTGCACGGGGTGTGAAGCTCTCGGTGCTGGACCGCTCGCGGGTGCGCGCCGGGCACACCCACGCCGAGGCCCTGCGCGACACGGTCGCGTTCGCCCGGCAGGTCGAGGAGCTGGGCTACCACCGGTTCTGGGTGTCCGAGCACCACGGCGTGCCGGGCGTGGCCGGGTCGGCGCCCACCGTGCTGGCCGCCGCGGTCGCCGCCGCCACCTCCCGCATCCGGGTGGGCACGGGCGGCGTGATGCTGCCCAACCACCAGCCGCTGGTGGTGGCCGAGCAGTTCGGCGTGCTCGAATCGCTGTTCCCGGGGCGCATCGACATGGGGCTGGGGCGTTCGGTGGGGTTCATCGACGCCGTCCGCAAGGCCCTCGGGCACGACCGGGAGGACGCGGAGGAGTTCGGGCCGCGGCTCGCGGAGCTGCTCGGCTACTTCCTCGGCGACCGGGCGGTGCGCGGCTACCCGGCGCACGGCCTGCCCGCGTCGCCGTTCGTGCTGGCCACCGGTGCCGGCGCGCTCGTCGCGGCGGCCCAAGGCGTGCCGCTGGTGATCGGCGCGTTCCGGGGCGAGGAGGCCATGCTCCGGTCGATCGACGCCTACCGCGACGGCTTCACCCCGTCACCCTGGGCGGCCGAGCCGTACGTGGTCGTCTCCGCCACCGTCGCCGTGGCCGGGACCGCCGAGGAGGCGTGGCGGCTGCTGCTGCCGGAGGCGTGGGCGATGGCGTCGTCGCGCACCCGCGGCGAGTTCCCGCCCCTGGTCGCGCCGGACGACGTCCTGTCCACCCGGATGACCGCCCGTGAGCGCGCCTACTTCGAGCAGGCGCTCCGAGGCCACGTGCACGGCACCCCGCCCGAGGTCGCCGAGTCCCTGACCGCCCTGGTGGGGCGCACCGGGGCCGACGAGGTCCTGGTCACCACCAGCACCCACGACCGCGAAGCCCTCCTGACCTCCTACCGCCTCCTCGCCACCACCCTCCCCGAGAGTCCAACCTCCAGGCCCCGAGAGTCCAACGCCCAGGCCCTCTGAGTTCTTCATTCGGACCGACCGGCCGGTATGCCTGAATGAAGAACTCAGAGGGCCTGGAGGTTGGACTCTCGGGACCTGAGCGTTGGACTCTCGGGTCAGTCGCGTTGTTGTTCGGCCAGGAAGCGCTCGAACTCGGCTCCCAGCTCGTCCGCGCTGGGCAGCTCCTCGTCCTCGCCGATCAGCAGGTTCTCCGCCTTCTCGGACGCCTCGGCGAACGCGTCGTACTGCCGCTCCAACGCCTCCACGACCTGCGCCACCTCGGCCGACTCGGACACCTGGCGCGCGATCTCGGCGTCGGTGCGCCGCGCGGCCTCGTTCAGCTCGGCCGCCTGGACCACCAGGCCCGTCGCCTTCGTCACGGCCTGGAGCAGCCCGAGCGCGGCGGCCGGGTAGGCGCCCTGCGCGAGGTAGTGCGGCACGTAGGCGGCGAAGCCCATGGCGTCGAGCCCGGCCTGCCCGAGGCGCAGCTCCAGCAGCGCCGACAGGTTGCCCGGCACCTGCACCCGGTTGAACGGCGACTTCTCACCGACCAGGTCCGGCCTGGTGGCGTGCGAGATCACGGACAGCTTGCGGGTGTGCGGGACGCCCATCGGGATGCCGTGGAAGCCCACCGCCAGCCGCACGCCCCACCGCTCGACCAGCGACCGCACCGCGGCCACGACCGCCTCCCAGCGACGGTCCGGCTCCGGGCCGGTCATCAGCAGGAACGGCGTGCCGACCGCGTCGTGCAGCAGGTGCACGACCAGCTCGGGCGCGGCGTAGTCCTCCCACCGGTCGGTGGCGTAGGTCATCGTCGGCCGCCGCGCGCGGTAGTCGATCAGGTCGTCGACGTCGAACCGGGCGACGACCCGGTGCTCGTGCGCCTCGAGCAGGTGCTCCACGAGCGTCGAACCGGCCGACCCGGCGTCCATGAAACCGTCGAAGTGGTGCAGCAGCACCGCTCCGCTCAGGTCCGGGACGTCGGAGTCGACCTCGAACAGCTCCTCCGGGTCCTGCGCCACGTCGTGCCTCCCCTGATGTTCCACGTGCGGTCTTCTCCCGCTCAACGCCGGGGGGCCGCCGGGCATTCCCGGAAACGGTTGACCTCCAGTCCGCTCCAGGTCCTACGGTCCCCGTCATGGACATGGAGACCACCGCCTGGATGTCGCTCTACCACGTCGCGAACGCGCAGGACGAGAAGCGGCCGTTCTCGGCGGCCACGCTGCGGCGAATACGGGACTTCGCCCGACCGCACCGCGCCCGGCTGTTCCGCTACCTGGCGCTGAGCGTGGTGGGCGCGGTGCTGGCGGTGGTCACGCCGGTGCTCGCGGGCCGGGTGGTGAACGCGATCGTCAACGGCTCGGCGCCGGAGGTGGTGCTGGCGCTGGCGGGGGTCATCGCGGCCATCGCGGTCGCCGAGGCCGGGTTGGGCCTGGTGACGCGGTGGCTGTCGGCGAGCCTCGGCGAGGGCCTCATCCTCGACCTGCGGACCACGGTGTACGACCACGTGCAGCGGATGCCCGTCGCGTTCTTCACCCGCACCCGCACCGGCGCGCTGGTCAGCAGGCTCAACAACGACGTGATCGGCGCGCAGCGGGCGTTCAGCGACACCCTGTCGAGCGTGGCGGGCAACGTGGTGACGCTGGCGCTCACGCTGGTGGTGATGGTCAGCCTGTCCTGGCAGATCACGCTGCTCGCGCTGGTGCTGCTGCCGGTGTTCGTCGTCCCCGCGCGGCGGATGGGGTCGCGCCTGGCGCGGCTGGAGCGCGAGGCCGCCGACCACAACGCGATGATGAGCACGCAGATGACCGAGCGGTTCTCCGCGCCGGGCGCGACGCTGGTGAAGCTGTTCGGCCGGCCGGCGCGCGAGTCGGCCGAGTTCGCCGCGCGGGCGCGCCGGGTGCGCGACATCGGGGTGCGCTCGGCGATGGTGCAGACGGTGTTCCTGACCGCGTTGACGCTGGTGTCGGCGCTGGCGCTGGCCCTGGTGTACGGGCTGGGCGGGTTCTACGCGCTGCGCGGGCAGCTCGACCCCGGCGCGGTGGTGGCGCTGGCGCTGCTGCTGACCAGGCTGTACGCGCCGCTGACCGCGCTGGCCAGTGCCCGGGTCGAGGTGATGAGCGCGCTGGTGAGCTTCGAGCGGGTCTTCGAGGTGCTGGACCTGGAGCCGCTGGTCCGCGAGGCGCCCGACGCGCGGCCGGTGCCGGACGGGCCGGTGGCGGTCGAGTTCGACGACGTCCGGTTCGCCTACCCGGCGGCGGACAAGGTGTCGCTGGCCTCGCTGGAGGAGGTCGCGGTGCTCGACGGCCGCGGCGGCGAGGAGGTGCTGCACGGCGTGTCGTTCCGCGCCGAACCGGGTCAGGTGGTGGCGCTGGTGGGGTCGTCGGGTGCGGGCAAGTCCACGATCGCCTCGCTGCTGCCCCGGCTGTACGACGTGGACTCGGGCGCGGTGCGGCTGTCCGGGGTGGACGTCCGCGAGCTGACCCAGGCTTCGGTGCGCGACGCGCTGGGCGTGGTGACGCAGGACGGTCACCTGTTCCACGAGTCGATCCGGTCGAACCTGCTGTTCGCGCGGCCGGACGCGGAGGACGACGAGCTGTGGGACGTGCTGCGGCGGTCCCGGTTGGCGGACCTGGTGGCGTCGCTGCCCGACGGGCTGGACACGGTGGTCGGCGAACGCGGCTACCGGCTGTCCGGTGGCGAGCGGCAGCGGTTGACGATCGCCCGGCTGCTGCTGGCCAGGCCGCGCGTGGTGGTGCTGGACGAGGCGACCGCGCACCTGGACTCCACGTCGGAGGCCGCCGTGCAGGCCGCGCTGGGCGAGGCGCTGGAGGGGCGGACCGCGGTGGTGATCGCGCACCGGCTGTCGACGGTCCGGGCGGCCGACCTGATCCTGGTGGTCGAGTCGGGCCGGGTGGTGGAGCGCGGCACGCACGCCGAGCTGCTCGCCGCCGGCGGGCGCTACGAGGAGCTGTACCGGACGCAGTTCGCCGACGAGGGGACCGAACCGGCCGGGCGGCGGGAGGAGACCGGGCAGCGGGAGGAGACCGGGCAGCGGGAGGAGACCGGGCAGCGGGAGGAGGCCGCCACCAGCGCGAGCTAGGCGTGCCCGGCGGGTGGGCGGGGCGCGTCGTCGCCGGGAAAATCCGCTGCTCCGGACGGGGTGACAGGGCAGGATCGCGCCATGCGGACCATCGGGTTGATCGGCGGCATGAGCTGGGAGTCGTCGGCCGAGTACTACCGGCTGCTCAACGAGGAGACGCGGCGTCGGCTGGGCGGCCACCACTGCGCGCCGAGCCTGCTGCTGACGGTCGACTTCGCGGAGGTCGAGGAGCTCCAGCGGACCGGGCGGTGGGAGCGGTCGGGCGAGCTGCTGGCCGACGCGGCGCGGCGGCTGGAGGGCGCGGGCGCCGACCTGGTGCTGCTGTGCACGAACACCATGCACAAGGTGGCCGACGCGATCACGGACGCGATCGACGTGCCGTTCGTGCACATCGTGGACGCCACCGCGCGGCGCCTCGCGGGGTACCGGAAGGTCGGCCTGCTCGGCACCCGGTTCA
This sequence comes from Saccharothrix sabaoui, assembly GCF_051756985.1. NCBI lineage: Bacteria > Bacillati > Actinomycetota > Actinomycetes > Pseudonocardiales > Pseudonocardiaceae > Saccharothrix > Saccharothrix sabaoui. Next base: position 22,586 of record NZ_JBPKJK010000098.1, on the reverse strand, counting down.
CCATGGAGCAGGACTTCTACCGCGACCGGATGCGCGGGCACGGCATCGAGGTGGTCGTGCCCGACGAGCCGGACCGCACGCTCGTGCACGACGTCATCTACGAGGAGCTGACGCGCAACCGGGTGGAGCCCGCCTCGCGCGCCGCGTACCGGGAGGTGATGGCGCGCCTGGTGGAGCGCGGCGCGGAGGCCGTGGTCCTCGGCTGCACGGAGATCACCCTGCTCGTGGACGCCTCGGACGCGACCGTGCCGCTGGTGGACTCGACCCGCCTGCACGTGGAGGCGGGCGTGGACCTGGCGCTCGCCTAGGGTCTCCCCGGTCGTCAGCGCGACGGTGTTCGTGCTCGCGCCGAAGCGCTGGTCACCGCAGCGCCGTTCCCGCACGGTTCCAGGGGTGTCGAGGTGGTGGCGCGGATCACTGCAATTGGCCTGGACGACTTCGGACGAGGTTCGCCGCGCGGTCCGGTCCGTCCCGGTACGGCAGAGTGGTGGCATGGAGCTGACCCCGCGCGCCCTGTTCTCCCTGGCGAGGACCACCGTGGAGACCGCTGTGTCCGTGCCCGGCCGCGTGCTCGACCTGCTGGGCGCGGCCGAGTCCGTGGTGCGCCGGGCCGACGACCTGGTCTCGCGCACCGAACGGGTGGTGGACGAGACGGAGTCGCTGATCGGGCGGGCGCGTGCGGTCACGGCCGCGGCCGAGGCCGTGACCACTGACGTGGGCCGCATCGCGCGCACGTCGCGGGAGCTGGTGGACGACTACGCGCCGCTCGCGCAGAAGGCGCACCCGCTGGCGCAGCGGTTCGTCGACGAGCTGTCGCCGCAGGAGGTGGACGCCGCCGTCGAGCTGGTGGACCGGCTGCCGGTGCTGACCCGGCACCTGATCGACGACGTGCTGCCCATCCTGTCCACGCTCGACCGCGTCGGCCCGGACATCCACCAGCTGCTGGAGGTGACCAACGACCTGCGCCAGGCGATCATCGGCATCCCCGGCTTCACCTGGATGCGCCGCCGCGGCGAGGAGAAGGACGAGGAGTAGCCCGGGGCACAATGCGCGGTGCGCCGTCGGGCGAATGCCGGGGTTTTTCCGGTCCGGACCGGACGGCCCCGCCGAACCCGGTCAGGTCGGCGCATTCCCGGCGCACTCCGGGGAGGAACCCACCAAAGTCGTGCGCGGCGCGAACGGGTAATGCCCAACGCATTGCCTGGTAACGTCACAGCAGGTCAGCGCATTGTCTTGTCACGTGTATGCGTGTTCCGAAAACCGGAGTTGTGATCCCGCTACAACTTTGTCATCACTCGAAAGAGTGAATGACATCAGGGTGGCGCGAAGAATATTTGACACGCCGTCCCGGCTGAATTTATCGTCAGCCGGGCGGAGCCCCAAGGTGGCGCTCCGCCCGGCGGAGGCGGCAGCATGGCGATCCCACCGAACGGCGGGTTGGTGCGGCAGCGGGCGTTCCCGAGGAGCGCGGACCCCCGGACGACCGAGGACCCCCGGACGGCCGGGCACCCCCGGACGACCGGGCACAGCGCGGCGCTGCGGCTCTGGTCCGCGGTCCCGACCGAACTGGCCGAGAAGATGGCGCCCCTGTCCGGCGTCATGGTGCGGGACGCGGTGCGCGAGATCCGCCGGGTGGTGCCCGCCTACGCGCAACCGCTGGAGGGCAAGTTCCGCGAGGTCCTCGTGGGCGCGGTTGAGATGGCGATCGTGAAGTGCTTCGACCGGATCACCGACCCCGACGCGGACGGGGGCGACTGGGAGGACGTGCTGCGCCGCAGCGGGCGCATCGAGTTCCTCGAAGGCCGCACCACGGACTCGTTGCAGACCGCGGTGCGGGTCGGCGCGCGCGTGGTGTGGCGGCACCTGAGCCGGCACGGCCGCGACCTGGGCGTGCCGACCGACACCCTGTTCGCCCTCGCCGACGCGGTCTTCGCGTGGGTCGACGAGCTGTGCCGGGTCGCCGTCGAGGGCTTCGCCGAGGCCCAGGCCAACGCCGGCGGCGCGCTGGAGCGCCGGCGGCGGCAGCTGCTCGAACTGGTGCTCGCCGACCGGCCCGCGTCGCCCCGGGCGGTGGCGGACCTCGCCGGCACGGCCGACTGGCCGCTGCCCGAGCGGGTCGCCGCGGTCGCCCTGGAGTACCGGGAGGACCAGCACCGCCTGCCGCCGGTATCGCTCGGCCGGGACGTGCTCGTGGACCTGGAGAGCCCTGCGCCGTGCCTGGTGGTCGCGAACCCGCGCGGCGGGCCGGAACTGGACCTGCGCGGCCGGCGCGGCGCCGTGGGGCCCACCGTCCCGCTCGCCGACGCGCGGCGGTCGCTCGCGGTCGCCCGGCGCGCCCTCGGGCTCGTGCGGCGGGGCGTGCTGCCCGCCGTGCCGCTCACCTCGTGCGACGAGCACCTGGCCACACTGGCGCTGCTGGCCGACGAGTTCCTGGTGGGCAGGCTCGGCGAACGGGCGCTCGCCGCGTTCGCCGGGCTGACCGTGAAGCAGCGGGAACGGCTGGAGACGACGCTGCTGGCGTGGCTGGAGACGCGCGGCGGCATCGGCGAGATCGCCACCCGGCTCGACGTGCACCCGCAGACCGTCCGCTACCGGATGCACCAGCTGGAGGAGCTGCTGGGCGACCGGCTCGCCGACCCCGACGAGCGGCTCGCGCTGGAGATCGCGCTGCGCACCCGCCGGCTGCTGGACCGCGACCGCGACGCGCCACCTCAGGCGACCCGCCCCCCGGCGGCCCGACCTCCGGCGGCGCACCCCCCGGCGGCGCGGACCTCGGCGGCGCGGACCTGATCTGCGCCGGACCGGGCGGGGTCAGGGGTTCAGCTCGTGCCCCGGCAGCCCCGTCGTGGTGTTGCGCTGCTTCATCTCGGCCTCGTACACGTGCCGCGCGCCGCCGAGCAGCCGCTCCCGCACCTCGCGCTCCCGGTCGCGGAACGCGCGGTAGTAGCCGTCGTCGTAGTCCTCGACCAGCTGGAACGTCCACCGGCCGTGCACCACGTTGCGGCCGACCAGCTCGGCGTCCAGCCGGTCGGCCAGGTCGTCGTGCCCCGCCTCGCGCAGCAGCCGCACGGCCTCCTGGGCCTGGATGTCGGCGGTGCCGGTGAGCTGGTGGAACGAGAACAGGTGCCCGCGCGCCCGTTCGGTGGTCTCCAGCGCCTCGGTCAGCCTGCCGACCGCCTCGACCGTCGTGTCGTCCACGCCCTCCGGCCGCCTGCCCTCGGCCGGCCGCAACCCGTTCCGCTCGTCCACCTCGCCCATGGCGTCCTGTTACCCGCCCCCGGCCGCGTCAACCCACCACGAACGGCTGACCGCGTCGCTACCGTCGGGGGTGTGACTCCCCCGCTGACCGGCGTCGCCGAGGCGCACCGGCGTCTCGTCCACGTCGTCGACGACCTGACCGACGCGCAGGTGGCCGGCCCGTCGCTCCTGCCGGGCTGGACGCGCGGCCACGTGCTGGCGCACCTCGCGGACGCCGCGCGGGCCCGTGCCCAGGTGGTCGAGCACGCGCTGCGCGGCGAGGTCGTGCCGATGTGGGGGCCGGGTGAGCGCGACGCGGTCATCGGGGCCACCGCGTCCCGTTCGGCGGCGGAGCACCGCGCCGCCACCGCCGAGCACGCGACCCGCTTGGAACGGGCCTGGGCCGCCGTCGACTGGCCCGACCCGTCCCTGGCCCCGGCGGTGTTCACCCGGTGGCGCGAGGTGTGGATCCACCTGGTCGACCTCGACCTGGGCGTACGCCCCGCCGAGTGGGGCGCGGAGTTCTCCTGCCACGTCGTCGACGTCCTGCGCGCCCGGCTGCCGGAGGGCTTCTCGCTGCACGCCACCGACACCGGCCGCACGTGGGGCGGGGGCACCCGCGTCGCCGCCGCGTCGCGCGACCTGGCCGCCTGGCTGGCCGGCCGTACCCCCGAGCGCCCACTCACCGCACCCCTCCCGCCCCTGGGCCCCTGGCCCACCTACTGACCCGCGAGTCCAACGCTCACGACCCGCGAGTCATGCGCTCACGACCCGAGAGTCCAACGCTCAGGACCCCTGAGTTCTGCGTTCACGGCTCACACCGTTAGGCACGAACGCCGGACACAGGGGTCGCGAGCGCATGACTCGCGGGTCGGGAAGGCATGACTCGCGGGTCAGGTGGTGGCGGCGGCTTCCAGGAGGGCCCGGGTCGAGCCCATGCCGTGGTGGTCGGTGTCGGCGGACATGGCGGCCACCTCGCGGAGCAGCGGGGTGATCGGCACGCCCGCGTCGTGGGCCGCCGTGACGATGGACTGGAGGGCCAGCACCTCGTCCCTCGTGTCCGCCCCCAGGTCGCGCAGCGACAGCAGGAGCAACGACGAGCGCACGCCCTCGGTCGTCGCCGGGAACACCCGGTTCACCGCCCAGCGGAACGACGTGCACCGGGCGAACAGCGCCCGCAGGGCCGGGCGGGACGCCGGGTCGGCCGCGTAGCGGTCCAGCACCTCGGCGAGCAACGCCTCCGCCTCCGCCCGCACGCCCGCCTCGTCCAGCGGGGCGGGCGCGGCGCTCATCTTCTCCACCCAGTCCGGGTCGTTGACGTCCACCGGGCGCTTCGCGATGGGTTCGAGCACGGCGTCCAGCTCCGCCACGCCCGCTTCGACTGCACTGAGGTCCGCGGTCACGGCACGCACGCTATCGGGCACGGGTCCGAGGTCCCCCGGTATTCGGGACTTTGGTCCCTGCGGAACGGCCCGCGCCGTGCCGAAACATGGGTACAGGCGGCGAAAGGGTGTCGATCCGAATGCTTCTCGTGAGTTCGCGCAGTGCGGTGGACGTGACCCGGTACCTCGACGCGGTCGTCGCGAACCTGAAGTTGGCGGGTGTCGCCGTGGCACGGGTGGAGGTGGACCTCGACCCGGCGGCGCCCTTCGAGGCACGCCTGGTGACCGAGCGGGGCAACGTGCTGCGCTGGCACCAGGACCGCGGGTGGGTCGGGCGGCAGGAGGGGGACGCCGCCCGACCCCCGAGCGGCTACAGCGCGATCTAGGGACGTGGGCCGCGGCGGGACAGCGGGTTACAGGGGGATGTAGACGCCGAAGTCGCGCGTGGCGGTCCGGAAGTCCTGGAACCCGATCCGCGCGCCCGCCGCACGGGTCACGGTGCCCTTGGCGATCACGCCGCCCGCCGACGACGGCCCGTACACCGGTCCGCCGCTGTCGCCCGGCCGGGCCGACTGCTGCCCGTTCACCTGCTCGCCCTCCACGAGGTCCTCGCGGTCGGCGTAGAAGAACAGGACTTCGATGCCGCACACGGGGTTGCCGGTCTCCCGCGCGCTGGTGACGCCGGACTGGCACAGGTACTCGCCGGTGTAGACGTCGCCCCAGCCGCGCACGACCTCGACGGAGTTGCTGTCGCCGCCGCCGACGTACTGCTGGTTCACCACGTTGCCCGTGGGCACCAGCATGATGTCGTGGTCGGGGTGCTCGGCGCCGGCCGTGCCGATGTACTCGCCGGTGGGGTCGGTGACGCGGACGCCGGGGTTGCCGCAGTGGCCCGCGGTGAGCAGGAAGCGGGCGTTGTCGCCGTTGCGGACGGAGAACCCGGACGTGCAGGCCGCGCCGCCGAGCACGATGGTCGCGCCGCCCTTCCACGGCGGGCTGTCGTCCTGCCGGGACACGGGTGCCAGCGGTTCCTCGACGACGGTGCGCACCGGCACGTCCACGGCCGCGTCGAGACCGAGCGCGGCGGCCTCGGAGGTGGCGCCGAGGACGAGCCCGCTGCCGTCCGCGGGGACCTTGACGGCGTGCACGGCGGGTCCGCGGCGAGCGTCGAGGACCTTGGCGGCCTCGCGCAGCTCGGCGTCGGAGTGGGCGGCGGCCTCGAACTCCACCGGCGCCTCGCCCCGGGCCGCGGCGGCGCGCACGGCGGCGGGCACCTCGCCCTTCCACCACAGCGCGACGTGGTCGTCCTCCAGGACGAGGCCCGCGAACCCGGCGTGACCGCCGCGCAGGACCTCGGCCTGGATGGTGTCGGCGGTGCGGACGAGCGGTTGCCGGGCGAGCATCCGGTCCAGGTCGGTCACGGGCTTCCCGGCGGCGGAGGTGGGCGCGGTACCCAGGGCGGTCGTCGCGACCAGGGCCGCGAACAGGGCGAACGTCCTGCGTGCTGTCCTCACGAGCGGTGCTCCTCCGGGTCGCTGAGGCGCGGGCGGTCGGGGGGTGACCGGTCAGAACCGCAGGTCGGTCAGGTACTCGTAGCCGGTCCGGGCGGTGGCCAGGGCGTCGGCGGGCTGGTCGTTCTCCACGATGTACTCGGCGACCCGCGTCGAGCGGAAGATGCGGGCGAAGTCGATCGTGCCCTCGCCCGGGTCGGCGAACGAGCCGTCGGGCGCGCGGTCCTTCACGTGGAACTGGCGGACCCTCGGGAAGTGCTCGCGGTACAGCGCGACCGGGTCCACGCCGCCGGTCACCGCCCAGTACAGGTCCAGTTCGAGGTGCACGTTGCGGCGCGACGTGCCCGAGGTGATCACGTCGAACGGCCGCACGCCCTCGACGGCGGCGAACTCGTGGGCGTGGTTGTGGTAGCCCAGGGCCAGGCCCGCGCGGCGCAGCTCCTCCCCCGCCGCCTCCAGCCGGGTGGCGAACGCCCGCCACCCGGCCAGGGTCGCGTGGTTCACCCACGGGACGACCACGTAGGTGTTGCCGAGGGTGCGGGCGTCGGCGATCACCTGGTCGAGGTCGCCGTCGATGCCCACGTGGCAGGACGTGGCGCGCAGGCCGGTGCGGCGCAGGACGCGGGCGAACTCGGCGGCGGTGCGCCCGTAGGTGCCGGCCAGCTCCACGCGGCGGTAGCCGATGTCGGCGAGCGCGGACAGCACGGGCTCCGGGTCGTCGCCCATGATGCCGCGCAGGGTGTAGAGCTGGATGCTGATCGACCGGCGCGGCACCCGGCGGTGCGGGTGGTGGGGCGACGCCGAGGCGCCGGCCGGCAGGGCGGCGACGGCTCCGGTCGCCAGGGCGGTGCTCAGGAACGCGCGGCGGGTGGGCACAGGGGACTCCTCGTCATCGGGGTGACAGCCCTTGCAGGGTCAGCAGGAGGTCGCGGACGGCGGTCGCGGGCAGCCGCCCGGTGCGCTCGACGACGGCGGGCGGGGTGGGGGCCGAGCACAGCAGCACCGGGCCGTCGGCGGGGTCGTCGGGCAGCCGGCCGTGCGTGCCGCGCACCACCGAGGGGTCCAGCGGCACGGTCTTCATGGCGTAGCGCAGGCCGAGCTTCTTGCGCACGAGGTTCGCGCCCGCCTTGGCCTTGGCGAGCCGGTCGGCGGGGTCGAAGAACAGCTCCGCCGGGTCGTAGCCGGGTTTGCGGTGGATCTCCACGCCCCGCGCGAAGTCCGGCGCGCGCTCGTCGTCCAGCCAGTAGTAGTAGGTGAACCAGGCGTCCGGCTCGGCGACCGCCACCAGCTCGCCGGACCGCTCGTGGTCCAGCCCGACCGCGCCCTGGGCGGCGCGGTCCAGGACGGTGTCCACGCCCTCCAGCCCCTCCAGCACGGCGCGGGTCTTCGCCACGTCCGAGGGGTCGGCCACGTAGACGTGCGCGACCTGGTGGTCGGCCACCGCGAAAGCCCTCGACGTCCACGGGTCCAGGTACTCCATCCCGGCCTGGGCGTGCACCTGGAGCAGCCCGGCGCGGCGCAGCGCCCGGTTCACGTCGACCGGCCGCCTGGCCGCCGTGATGCCGTACTCGGACAGGGCGACGACGGTGGCGCCGGCGGCGTGCGCGTCGCGCAGCAGCGGCTCCACGGCGCGGTCCACGTCGCGGGCGGCCCGCACCGCCTCGGGCGAGTCCGGCCCGTACCGCTGGAGGTCGTAGTCCAGGTGCGGCACGTACACCAGCAGCAGGTCCGGCCGGTGGGTGGCGAGCACCCGCCGCGCCGCGCCCGCGATCCACTCGCTGGAGGCGATCGAGGCGGTCGGCCCCCAGTACTGGAACAGCGGGAACTCGCCCAGCTCCTCGACCAGCCGGTCGCGCAGGTCCGCCGGCCGCACGTACGCGTCGGGCGACTTGCGGCCGTCCGCGTGGTAGACGGGGCGCGGGGTGACGGTGACGTCGGTGGTCGCGCCCATGGCGTACCACCAGCAGACGTTGGCCGTGGTGTGGTTCGGGTCGAGCCGGCGCGCGGTCTCCCACACCTTCTCGCCGCGCACGAGGCGGTTGTGCTGCCGCCACAGGAAGACCTCGCCCAGCTCGCGGAAGTACCAGCCGTTGCCGACCACGCCGTGCTCGGCGGGGGTGAGCCCGGTGAGGAAGGTCGACTGGACCGAGCAGGTCACGGCGGGCAGCACGGTGCCCAGCTCGGCGCGGAACCCCCGTTCGCCGAGCGCCCGCAGGTTCGGCATGTGCGGCAGCAGGGCGGGCGTCATGCCCACCACGTCGAGCACGACCAGCGGGGTCGTCACGGGTGCACCTCCAGCGGCAGTTCGGCGGTGGCCCAGCGCAGCTCGGCCGCGATCCCCTCGACCAACCGCCGGTCGGCGAGGTCCCCGCCGGTGGGGTCCCCGTCGGTGGGGTCCCCGTCCGGGTGGCCGTCGGCGGCGGGGTCGGGCAGGACGGACCAGGTGTAGGTCTCCACCTCGACGTCCGGGGTGTGGCCGACCTCCCGGACCGCCCGGAGCGCCCCCTTGAGCACGTCGGTGGTGGCGCGCAGCGGCGCGGGCGGCTCGGCGTGCAGCGGCACGTGGAAGTGCACGCGCCACGGCCCGCCGGTCGGCAGCTCCGCGAACGCCTCGGGCAGGTCGTCCGCCCGGTGCACGCGCCCGTCCACCAGCGCCCGGACCTGGTGCAGGTAGCGGGGTTCGGCGAACGCGCCGAGCGCGGCGGGCGCGTCGACCGGGTCGGGCAGCTCCAGCGCCGCCGACGCCTGCACCTTCACCACCCGCAGGCCCGCGTCGGCGATGGACCGCACCGCCTCGGCCGGGTCGGCGAACGACACGGCGAGGTGGCACGTGTCGAGGCAGATCCCGACGTGCTCGGGGTCGACGCGGCCCGCCAGGAGCCGCACGGCGTCCGCGACGGTGTCCACCACGCAGCCGGGTTCGGGTTCGACGGCCAGCCGGACGGTGCGGCCGGTGCCGCCGGCCAGCCGGCGCAGCGCCGCCGCCGCCTCGCCCAGCACGTCGAGCGCGCGGGCGTGCTCGACGTCGGACCACGGGTGCCGCCACGCCAGCGGCAGGGTGGAGATGCTGCCCTCGCCGCCCTCCGGGAGGAGGTCCGCCAGCACGGTCGCGCAGTCGAGCGTGTAGTCCAGGCGCTCGGTGGTCGTCCAGTCCGGGTGGTAGACGGCGTGCTTGACCACGTCCCGGTGGAACCCGCCGTAGGGGAAGGCGTTGAGGGTGCGCACGACGAGGCCGCGCGCGTCGAGCGCGGTGCGCAGCCCGGCCCGCCGGGCGGGGTCCTCGGCGAGGGCCTTCGCGACCGGCGCGGACAGCCACAGACCCAGGCCCAGCTCCCCGCCGACGCGGTCGCGCACCGGCACGGCGTACCGGTCGAGCTGGGCGAGCACGCCGGGCAGGTCCTCGGCGGGGTGGACGTTGGTGCAGTAGGAGAGGGTCACGAGCCACCGCCCCCGGACGGGGTCCCGCGCAGGATCGAGTTGCCCGCGAACGTCTGCGGCGCGTCCGGCTCGTCGAGCACCAGCCGCCCGCTCTGCCCGTAGAACTCGACCGGGTTGTGCCACAGCACCCTGTCCACGTCGGACCGCGCGAACCCGGCCGCGAGCATCGCCTGCCCGGTGCGGTAGGTCTTGAGCGGGTCGGAGCGGCCCCAGTCGGCGGCCGAGTTGACCAGCACCCGCTCGGTGCCGTGCTCGCGGAGGATGGCCACCATGCGCTCCTCGTCCATCTTGGTGTCCGGGTAGATGGAGAAACCCGCCCAGCACCCGGAGTCCTTCACCGCGCGCACGGTCACCTCGTTGAGGTGGTCGACGACCACGCGTTCCGGCGGGAGGCCGGACTCGCGCACCACGTCCAGCGTGCGCAGCGTGCCGGCGAGCTTGTCGCGGTGCGGGGTGTGCACGAGGGCGGGCAGGCCGTGCGCGACGGCCAGTTCGAGCTGCCGGGCGAACGCGTCGTCCTCCTCCGGCGTCATCGAGTCGTACCCGACCTCGCCGACCGCCACCACGCCGTCCTTGGCCAGGTAGCGGGGCAGCAGGTCGAGCACCTCGGCGCACCGGGGGTCGTTGGCCTCCTTGGGGTTCAGCGCGAGCGCGCAGTGGTGCCGGATGCCGAACTGGGCGGCCCGGAACCTCTCCCACCCGATGAGGGAGTCGAAGTAGTCCACGAACGACGCGGCGGACGTGCGCGGCTGGCCGAGCCAGAACGCGGGTTCCACCAGCGCGGTGACGCCCACCGCGGCCATGGACTCGTAGTCGTCCGTGGTGCGCGAGGTCATGTGGACGTGCGGGTCGAAGATCCTCACGGCGTCCTCCCCAGCAGGCGCAGCGCGTCGGCGGGCACGTCCCGGCCGGCGGCCTCGCGTTCGGCGGCGTAGTCGGCGGTCATGCGCAGCAGCTCGTCGTCGGTCCGGTCCCGCAGGCCGTGCACGGCGGCCAGCGGGATGCCGGTGAACAGGCACTTCAGCACCCCGTGCCGCCAGGTGTGCGGGTCGAGGTGACGGGCGGCGAACGGTCCCAGCGCGGCGGCGACGAGGCGGGTGTCGTTGGCGCGCAGCGCGTCCCGCACGATCGGCAGGCCCACGTCCGGGTCGGTGTCCGGGGTGAGGGCCCGCAGCACGCCCCGCCGCTCGGCGTCGTCGCCGTACCGGTAGAGGGCGGGCAGCTCGGACGCGTCGGGCAGGGCGGCGACGAGCCGGGCGCGGGCGGCGTCGTCCACCGTGCCGTGCACCAGGCCGCCGGGGTCGTCGTCCCGCAGCGGTCCGCGCCCGACCTCGCGGCCGACGGTGGGGAAGAGGACGCGGATGGCGGTGGGGTCGGCGCGGACGCGGCGTTCGGCCCCGGTCACCCAGTCGACCGCGGCCGGCCGGTCGGGCGCGGCAGGCCAATCGGACCCGGCAGGCCGATCGGGCGCGGCCGGCCGATCGGACCCGGCGGCGGACCCGGCGGTGGGCGCGGGGGCGGACACGGCGGTGGGCGCGGCCGTGACGGGCGCGGCGGTGGCGGCGGTGAGGGCGGCGAGCGCCCGGCGGGCCACCTGCGGCGCGGCGTGGCTGTGCCGGGGCAGCTCGACGGCGGCCAGGCCCCGGTAGCCGGTGTCGACCAGCGCGGCGAGGGTCGCGCGCAGGTCCAGCTCGCCCTCGCCGAACTCCAGGTGCTCGTGGACGCCCGGCAGCATGTCGTCCAGCTGCACGTTGACCAGCAGGTCGCCGGTCCGGCGGACGCACGCGGCGGCGTCCTCGGGTTCGACGGCCACGCAGTGCCCCACGTCGAGGGTGACGCCCAGCGGCGCGGGGTCGCCCAGCTCGGCGCGCAGGGCCAGCGCCTGGTCGAGCCGTTCGACGACGTGCCCGGGTTCGGGCTCCAGGCCCAGCCGCACCCCGGCGCGGTCGGCGAGGTCGACCACCCGCGCGGTGCCGGCGCGCAGCCGGTCCCACGCGCCCTCCGGTTCGGCGGCGACGCCGGCCCAGAACGACACGCAGTGCGCGCCGAGGTCGCGGGCGACGAGGATCGCCCGGCCGAGGAAGTCGACCCGCCGGTCCTGCCCCTCGGACACCAGGGTCGGGTGGTGCTTGCGGTGGGCGTCGAGGAGGTAGCGCGCGCCGGTCTCGACCACGACGGCGAGGTCCAGCTCGGCCAGCCGCCGGGCCACCGCGTCCACCCGGGCGGGGAGGTCGTCGGCGTACGGGTCGAGGTGGTGGTGGTCCAGCGTCAGCGCCACGCCCCGGTAGCCGAGGTCGGCGATGACCGCGAGGGCGTCGTCGAGCCGGTGGTTGGCGAACCCGTTGGTGCCGTAGCCGAGCCGGAACGTCACGTCGGCCCCACCTTCCGGCCGAACCGCCGCGCGAGCGGCAGCGCGCACGCCACGGCCAGCGCCGACCGCAGCGGGCCCCGGGCGGCCAGCGCGGCCTGGAGGGGCACCATGCCGTGGATGCCGGCGACGGTCGCCGCCCGCACCCGCCGGGCGGAGGGGTCCTCCAGCGCGGCGAGCTGCGCGCGGCCCACGAACGCCGCGTACCCGAGTGCGCCGACCGCCGACCGGGGACCGCGCGCGGCGACCGCCACCGCCGTCGCGCAGGTCCCGACCAGCGCCGCCCGCGCCACCGACGGCGACGTGCCGTGCACCTCGCCGCGCGACAGCACCGTCACGCCCAGGGTGTGCGCGGCCAGCGCGCCGGCGGCGGGCAGGGCGGCCCGGCGGGCGCCCGGCGCGGCGCCCAGCAGCACGTCCAGCCCTCGGCACGCGGCCACGGCGACCGGGCCGAGGGCGGTGTCCTTCAGCACCGTGTCGTAGGCCCAGACCGCGCCCGCCAGCGCGCCCGCGGTGGCCAGCGACCGGCGACCGCCGGCGCAGGCCGCCAGGCCCAGGCCGATGGCGGTGAGGCCGCCCGCGACGGCCAGCGCGGCCCCCGGCGGCACCTGCCCGGACGGGATGGGCCGCTCCGGGCGCTCGACGGCGTCCACCGACCGGTCGGCCCAGTCGTTGAGCGCCATGCCCGCCCAGTACAGGGCGACCGAGGACAGCGGCAGCAGGAGCCGGCGACCGCGCAGGACGCCGCCGGCCCCCGCCACCGCGTCACCGAGCACGGTCAGCGCCGCCGGCGCGCGGACCAGCCGCAGGTAGGGGTTCACAGCTCGCCCACCCACTCGACCAGCCGGCGGGTCTGCTCGGCGAACCCGTGCTCGGTCGAGCCGAGCGGGTCCTTGAAGAAGAACCCCAGCGCGTCCTGCACGCCCACCCGGCCGGCGCGGTGCGCCGCGGCGAGCAGCCGGGCCAGGTCGAGCACCAGCGGCGCGGCCAGCGACGAGTCCAGGCCGGACCAGGTGAACTGCAACGACATGCGCGCGCCCAGGAACCCCTCGAACGACACGTGGTCCCACGAGGTCTTGCGCTCGCCCAGGTCGGGCACGTTGTCGATGTGCAGCGGCGCGACGACCGGGTGCCCGAGCAGCGCGGCGAGCCCGGACGCCTTGGTGCGCAGCTTGCTGGACGCGTGCTCGGGGTCCTCCAGGGTGGCCCCGTCGCCGCCGCCGAGCAGGTTGGTGCCCGCCCACGACAGCACGTGCAGCGCCCGCGCGGTGAACATCGGCGCGAGCACCGTGCGCACCAGGGTCTCCCCCGTCTTGCCGTCGCGCCCCGCGTAGGGGACGCCGACGACGGCGGCCAGCTCGTCCAGCGCGGGCAGCGCCACCCCGGTGGAGGGGGTGAAGTCCACGAACGAGCAGCCCGCCTTGAACGCCGCGTAGGCGGCCAGGGAGCTGGGCGGCAGGACGTCCCGCCCGGCCGACAGGGCGCGCTCCAGGGCGGCCAGGTCGGCGTGCTCGGGGCGCGGCGGCGCGGGCGGTTCGGTGGAGGCCACGTTGACCACCACGACCCGGTCGAGCGAGTGCCGTGCGCGGAACGACGCCAGGTCGGCGACGAGCCGCGCGGCCACCTCGACCTGCGGCCCCTGCGGCACGTCCCGCAGTTCGGCCTGCACCTCGGCGAGGCCCGCCGCGACGGGCCCGAGCAGGTCGGCCGGGACGACGCCCGCCCGCGCCAGGTGCTCGGCCCGCTTCGCGAGCGGGGTGGACACCACGTCGTGCCCGCCGACCACCAGCGAGTCCCACGGGGGCAGCGCCCCGTCGGGCAGGTCGGCGTCGAGCAGGGCGGTGACGCTGCCGGTCGGCGGCACCAGGCCGGCGCGCAGGCCCAGGAGCCCGCACACCGCCGTGGTCGCCACCGATCCGCGCGCGCCGATCAACCACAGACCGGTCCGTCGCACTCACAGCTCCTTGATCCGGATGTCGCGGAACCACACGTCGTCGCCGTCGCCGTGGTTCTGGAGGCCGATGTGCCCCCGCGCGAGGTCGCGCGCGGGGTCCGTGCTGGTGAAGTCGTTGATCTTCACCCCGTTGAGGAAGACCTCGATGCGCTGCCCGCGCACCGCGATCTCGTAGGCGTTCCACTCGCCGGGCGGCTTGAGCGCCCGGTCGCGGGCCGGGATGTCGGCCGACTGGAACGAGTAGACCGCCCCGGTGGTGCGGTCGGGCGCGTCGGTGGCGTCGACCTGGATCTCGTAGCCCCGGTCCACGGCGACCCACGGGTCGGTGCCGGGGTCGGGGAAGCCGACGAACAGGCCGGAGTTGTCGTCGCCCGCGACCTTCCAGTCGAACCGCAGCCGGTAGGAGCCGAACTCCTCGCCGAACCAGAGCAGGCCCATGCCGCCCTCGCTGCGCACGGAGCAGTCCTCCTCCTCGACGAACCGGCCCGGTCCGGCCTGCCGCCAGCCGGCGAGGCCGTTGCCGTCGTAGAGGGCGCGGTAGCCGCGTTCGGGCCGTGCGCAGGGCGAGGTGATCGGCTTGTGGCGCACGTGCCGCACGGTGTCGACGTCGAACAGCGCGCCCGCCGCGCCGCCCCTGAACACCAGGTGCAGCGTCCGCACGCCGCCCTCGGTCACCACCTTCGGCCCGAGGTCGAGGTAGGTGTCCCAGCCGCCGGTGGACGGGACGGTCACCGGCTCGTGCACCAGGGGCCCGGTGGGCGAGTCGGCGCGGGCCTCCAGCGTGCCGCCGATGCCGCCGGAGGACACCCGGTAGCCGAGGGCGGCGGTCCGCCCGAGGTCGACGCCGGGGTAGGACACCCAGTCGCCGTCGTGGACGTCGCCGACCCGCTTGCCGCCCTGGGCGGTGGTCCGGTCGTGGACGACGACGCCCTGCTGCCCACCCAGCGACTCGGCGGGCACGTCGACGGTGAGCGCGGTGCCGGGGCCGCGCAGGCGGATGGTGTCGACGTCGAACAGCGCGCCGCGCCCGCCCTCGAAGCGGAAGTACAGCCGCTTCGTGCCGCCGGGGTCGGTGATCGCCGCGGGCGCGAGGTCCGCGTAGTTCCGCCACCCGCCGGTGCCGGGGACGGTGGCGGTCTGCACCAGCGGGCCGTTCAGCGCGCCGGAGCGGACCTCGATCCGGCCGCCGGCGGAGCCCGAGGCGACCCGGTAGCCGATGCCGGTCACGCCCGCCAGGGACACCGCGTCGAACGCGATCCAGTCGCCGTCGTGGACGTCGCCGACCTGCGCGCCGCCCTGGGCCGCGGCGTCGCGGACCACCGACGTGCCGCGCTGGGCGCTGTGCGACTCGGCCGGGGTGGGCCGGGTGTGCTCGGGGGCCGGGGCCGGCGGGTCGGCCGCGAAGTGGACCGCGTCCACGTCGAACAGGCTGCCGCTGCCCTTGAAGACCAGGTACAGGGGGTGCGTGCCGCCGGGGTCGGTGATCGCGGAGGGCGCGATGTCGACGTAGGTGTCCCACCCGCCGGTGCTCGGCACGGCGACGGACTGCACGAGGGCGCCGGTGGGCGAGTCGGCGCGCACCTCGATCGTGCCGCCGTTGCCGCCGGAGGACACCCGGTAGCCGATGCCCGTGACGCCGCCGAGGTGCACCGGGTCGAACGCGATCCAGTCGCCGTCGTCGACGTAGCCGACGCGCTTGTCGCCCTCGGCGGTGCCCGCCTCGACGACCTGGACGCCGCGCATGGTGCTGAAGAACTCGGCCTGCTTGTGCCTCGGTTGCAGGACCGCCTCGTCCTCGCCGGTCAGCGCGGGCGCGCCCGGTGCCCCGGTGTCGGTGTAGGAGGCGTTGACGACGCCGAAGACGTTGGCGTCCACGCCGTGCCCGCCGTCGGACGGGGTGGCGATGACGCCCTCGCAGCCGGTGGCGCGGGACAGCGGGTGGCCGTGGCTGTCGTGGCCCAGGACGTATTCCACGACGACCTTGGCGCAGTCGACCCGCCCGTCCTCGGGGTCGGTGACGGTGACCTTGAACGGCACCTGGTCGCCGAAGGAGAACACCCGGCCGTCGGCGGGCGCGTCCAGCACCACGACGGGCGCGGTGTTGCCGACGTCGACCACCGCGCTCGCCGCGCCGACCAGCCCGGTCGGGTCGGTCACCGACAGCTTCGCGGTGTACCGGCCGATGGTGGTGTAGGTGTGCGTGACGGGCCCGGCGGTGGTGGAGTCGGTGGTGCCGTCGCCGTCGAAGTCCCACGCGTACGCGAGCGCGCCGCCGTCCTCGTCGGCGGTGCCCGCCGGGTCGAACCGCACGGTCAGCGGCGCCGGGCCGGAGGTCCTGTCGGCCGCCAGCTTCACCGCGGGCGTGTGGTGGCCGCGGGTGTGGTCGATCCGGTAGACCGCCGAGTCGGGCGCGCCGCCGAAGTAGCCGCTGCCGTAGTCCAGCACGTAGAGCGAGCCGTCCGGGCCGAACTCCAGGTTCATCGGCCTGGTCAGCGTCATCGAGTCGAAGAACGGGGTGATCGCGCCGCGCTCGCCGCCCTCGCCGACGTCGACGGTCTTGATCCAGCCGCGGTCCCACTCGTAGGCGAAGGTCTTGCCGTCGAAGTGCTCGGGGAACTTCGTCTGCACGTCCAGGTCCGGGTCGTGGTGGTAGGTGGGGCCGCCCATCGGCGACTCGCCGCCGGTGCCGAACTCGGGCACCGAGCCGCCGTCGTAGGGGATCCACGCGGGTTGCACGGGCGGCAGGTCCACCAGGCCGGTGTTGCGCGGGCTGGTGTTCTTCGGCGCGTCGCAGGAGAACGCCCCGCCGGACGCGCCGGTGGCGAAGTCGTGGTCGACGTACGGGACGTCGTTCCCGACGCAGTAGGGCCAGCCGTAGTTGCCGGGTCCCTTGACCAGGTTGAACTCGACGCTGCCGCCGGGGCCGCGGGCCGGGTCCGCCGACCCGGCGTCGGGGCCGTAGTCGCCCAGGTGCAGCCAGCCGGTGGCCTTGTCGACGGCGAACCGGAACGGGTTGCGGAAGCCCATGGCGTAGATCTCGGGCCGGGTCCTGTCCGTGCCGGGCGCGAACAGGTTGCCCTCGGGCACGGTGTAGGTGCCGTCGTCGGCGACCTTGATCCGCAGCACCTTGCCGCGCAGGTCGTTCGTGTTGGCGCTGGAGCGCTGGGCGTCGAACGCCGGGTTGCGGGTGGCCCGCTCGTCGATCGGCGTGTAGCCGTCGGAGGCGAACGGGTTGGTGTCGTCGCCGGTCGACAGGTACAGGTTGCCCTGCGCGTCGAAGTCGATCTCGCCGCCCGCGTGGCAGCACAGGCCGCGGTCGGCGGGCACCCGCAGGACCTGCTGCTCACTGGCCGGGTCGAGCACGCCGTCCGCGCCGAGCCTGAAGCGGGAGAGCTGGTTGTGGCCCCGGAACGGCGCGAAGTCGGCCTCGGTCCCGTTCTCCGGCGCGTCGCCGGCGGGGGTGTCCAGGACCGGCGCGTAGTACAGGTAGACCCACCCGTTGGTGGCGAAACCCGGATCGATCGCGACGCCCTGGAGGCCGTCCTCGTCGTGGTTGTAGACCGGGACCCGCCCGGCGAGGGTCGTGGACGCCTCGGGCGTGGTCAGCCACACCCGGCCGTCGCGCGAGGTGTGCAGGACGCGGCGGTCGGGCAGGACGGCCAGCGCGATCGGCTCGCCGGTCTCCTCCTCGCCGAGCGCGAGGGTGATCTGGTCGAAGTCGGCGTCGGTCGGCGGTCCGGGCGGCTCGTCGCCGGGCTCGCAGTCCGCCGGGGCCGTGCCCAGCGCGTACCGCAGGCCGCCGAGCAGGTGCTGCCGGAACGCGGGGTCGGCGTAGGACTCCTCCGTGTGGCCCATGCCGGTGTACCAGGACCGGCCCTCGCCGGGCGTGTGGCACCAGGAGATCGGGTGGTCGCCGGACGGGTCGGTGGGCGCGTAGCTGGTCTCGTCCAGCGCGGCCAGGACCTTGACGGCCGTGCGCGGGTTGGACCGGTAGCTGTACCACTCGTCGGTGCGCGTCCAGGTCTCCGGCAGGTGGGCCGTGGACGGGTGGTCGTGGTCCTCGACCTCCACCTCGGCCCGCTGGACGGGCGGGTGCGACCTGAAGTAGGAGCCGACCAGCTCGCCGTACCAGGGCCAGGAGTACTCGGTGTCGGCGGCGGCGTGCACGCCCGCGTACCCGCCACCGCCCTCCACGAACCGCTCGAACGCCTGCTGCTGGGCCTCGTCGAGCACGTCGCCGGTGGTGGAGAGCCAGACGACCGCGTCGAACCGGGCGAGGTTGGCGTCGGTGAACGCGCCCGCGTCCTCGGTCGCCTCGACGGTGAACCCGCCGGCCGCGCCCAGCTCGGTGACGGCGGCGATCCCGGCCGGGATCGAGCCGTGGCGGAAGCCCGCCGTCTTGGAGAAGACGAGGAGGTGCTCGCCGTCGGGGTGCGCGGCGTCGGGGTGCGCGGCCGAGGGGGTCGCGACCAGGGTCATCGCCGCCAGCGCCGCGACCGTCGCCAGGGCGGCCGGGCGCGTGGGGGGCCTCGTGGGCGTGCTTCGCTTACCTCGCACCGCTTTCTCCTCGTTCGCACATCGCTGGGCTTCGCGGACGGTGAGGCTTGTGGTCCAGCTCACAGAGTCGGACGTGAGGGCAATTCTGTTTGCGTTAGACTGAAGTGCGCAAGACTTTCGCGTGTTTTTGACGAAAGTCCTGCACGAATGGACGAAAGTCGAGTACCGGTGACCACCCAGCGTCAGGGGCGGAAAAGCCTCCGGGCGCGACGCCCCGACCGGGCCGTCGTGGATGATGGGCCGGTGCGACGACCAGCGGCGGGCCCGTGATGGGCGGTTACCTGAAGGGCCGCATCCGCCGTGAGGACATCATCACGGCGGCCGTCGCGGTGTACGGCGAGGCCGGGTACCACGGCTCGTCGCTGCGCGAGATCGCCAAGCGCGCGGGGATCACGCACGCCGGGCTGCTGTACTACTTCCCCACCAAGGAGGCGCTGCTCGCGGCCGTCCTGGAGCGGCGGGACACCGAGGACGCCGAGCGCGAGCGGCTGGAGGCGCCGCCCGGCCTCGACGTGCTGCGGCACTTCCTGGCGCTGGCCGAGCACAACACCCGCCACCCCGGCATCGTCGACCTGTACTCGCGGCTGGCGGCCGAGGCCGTGGCGCCCGACCACCCCGCGCACTCCTACTTCGTCGACCACTACCGGATGGCCCGCGAGGGCGTGCTCGACTCGTTCCGGGCGTTGGCCGAGCGCGGCGAGCTGCGGGACGGGATCGACCCGCGGCAGGCCGCGCTGGCGTTCATCGCGCTGATGGACGGCCTCCAGGTGCAGTGGCTGACCACGCCGGACGAGGTGGACCTCGTCGGCTCGCTGCGCTTCTACCTGCGGGCGCTGCTCACCGTCCCGCTGGACCGACCGGGCTGAACGGGTCCCAGTCGGCGGGCAGCGCGGGCGGCACCTCCGCGGTGCTCGCCACGTCCACCCACCGCCCCCGGCCGATCGACTCCTCGATCGAGAGCATCGCGTCGAGCACGTGGTGGGCCAGCTCGCCGGAGGCGCGTTCCGGCACGCCCGCCCGGATCGCGCGGGCCAGCTCCAGCGCGCCCGTGCCGCGCGACGCGGTGTGCCCGACGGCGGCGAGCTCCTCGGGACCGGCGTCCCCCGCCCCGGCCAGGTGCAGCGCGGTGGACCCGTCGAAGCGGTTCGGGTCGGGCAGCACGGCGGTGCCCCCCGTGCCGGAGACCTCGATGAAGCCGGTGCGGGACAGCGCCGAGTCGAAGCTGAGCACGAGCTGCGCGGACCCGCCCCGGCGGAACTCGACCAGGGCGGTGACCGTGGTCGGCACGGTCACCGCGAACTCGCTGCCCGCCCGGGGGCCGGAGCCGATGACCCTGGTGTCGCGGGCCCGGCCGCCGGTGGCGGTGACGCGCCGGACCGGGCCGAGCAGCTGGACCAGCGCCGTCAGGTAGTACGGCCCCATGTCGAGCAGCGGCCCGCCGCCCGCCTGGAACAGGAACTCCGGGGCGGGGTGCCAGCTCTCCGGGCCGGGCACCTGGAAGAGGGCCAGGGCGGTGCGCGGTTCGCCGATGCGGCCCGCGTCCACCGCGCGCCGCGCCGTCTGGAAACCCGCGCCGAGCACGGTGTCCGGGGCGCACGCCACGCGCAGGCCGCGTTCCCGGGCGCGGTCGAGCAGCGCGCGGCCGGACGCGCGGTCCAGCGCGAGCGGCTTCTCCACCCACACGTGCTTGCCCGCGTCCAGCGCGGCGAGCCCGACGGGGACGTGCGCGGCGGGCGTGGTCAGGTTGACCACCAGCTCGACCTCCGGGTCGGCCAGCAGCTCGTCGGGCGTCCCCGAGCGCGGGACGCCGTGCTCGGCCGCCCGCGCCGCGGCCCGCGCGGGGTCGAGGTCGGCGACCGCGAGGACCCGCAGGTCCGGGAAGCCCGTCAGGTTCTCCAGGTAGGTGGCGCTGATGACGCCGGCGCCGATCACGCCCACCCCGACCGGCGCGGTCACCGGTCGACCTCGGCGAGGTAGGCGTAGCTGGCCGCGATGCCCTCGAACAGGTCGCCGTCGTAGGCGTCGAACTCGACCACGCGCAGCGCGTCCGGCGCGGCGGCCAGCACCTCGGCCACCGGCACGCCGCCCCGTCCGGCGGGCACCTGGCCGGAGGCGTCCCGCGCGAGGCCGCCGTCCTTGACGTGCAGCGCGTGCACGCGGGCCCCCAGGCGGCGCAGCAGGTCCGGCGCGTGCTCGCCGCCCGCGGTGGCCCAGTAGGTGTCGACCTCCAGCACCACGGCCGGGTCGAGCAGGTCGGCCAGCAGCTCGAAGGCGCTGCGGCCGTCGATCCGCGAGGCCAGCTCCCACCAGTGGTTGTGGTAGCCGACGCGCACGCCGTGCTCCGCCGCGACCGCCGCGGCGGCGTTGAGCGCGTCGGCGGTGGCGGCGACGTCCGCCGGGTCCTCCCACTTCCCGGCCTCGACGTGCGGGTCGACGACGACCTCGGTGCCCAGCTCGACCGCCGCGGCGAACACGGCGTGCTGGTCGGCCCCGATGAGCCGCGCGTGCGCGGTGGGCGCGGTGAGCCCGTGCTCCGGGAGCGCGGTGCGCAGGACGGCGACGTTCTCCAGCACGCCGTAGGGCTCCACCCGGGTGAAGCCGATGGCGGCGAGCCGCCGGAGGGTGTCGTGCGGGTCGGCGGCGAACGCGTCGCGCACCGAGTACAGCTGAACGGAGGTGTTGCCCATCCCCGGGCTCCTGACGTCGACGGTGGCGGCAGTGGGTGTGGAAGCGCTCCCACAGTTTTCTACCACTTGGTAGAAATTCGCACCAGACCCCGGATCAGCGGTGCGGGGACCCCTGCGCGCCGCCGTTCACGACGCCGCGTCCAGGCCCCTGCCGGCGAGGTGACCGTGCGGTCGCGTGCGGCGCAGGGTCTCCGCGCGGTCGTGGACCGCGAGCACGGCCTCCTTCAACCCCCCGCCGAACTCGTTGCGGAACGCGAAGGTGGCCCAGGTGGTGCGGCCGTCCACGATCGTGTCGTCGATGACCAGCCAGCGGCGTTCGTCCGAGCGCTCGGGCGTGGCCAGGGCGGCCACGCACAGCCTGGTGCGCTCGACCTCGGCGAGGAGCTGTCCGGGCGTGAGCACGTCCAGCGACGCCGGCCGCTCGCCCGGCCCGTCCGCGGGCACGTCCAACGCCGCGCACAGCCACTCGCGCAACCCGGTCGTCGGGCCCCCGTCGGTCGGCAGGCCCCGGACCTGCCGGACCAGTTCCCCCGCCGTGCGGGCCGAGAACAGGCGGGGGTAGGGGCGGTCCGCCCGCCGGGGGGTCAGCGCGGACACCGGCGAGGTGAGCCCGAACCCGGCCGCGAAGACGGCCTCCTTCGCGCGGGCGAAGTCGTCGTCGTCGAGCAGGGTGGCGGGGGAGCCGTCGGGGTGCCGGTGGTTGGGCGCGAGCGCCGCGGCGAGGCCGTACCGGCCGACCACGAGGACGATCGGCGCGCCGGCCGAGGTCGCCTCGCCCGGGACGGTGATGCTGCCGCGGTGCTCGCCCCCCTCCGGCAGGTGTTCGACGGCGCACCGGCGGCCGAACGCCGCCCCCAGTGCCCCGGACAGCCGTTCGACCCCGGCCCGCACGACACCCGGGTCCAGGAGGAGGGGGCGCGCGAGGCGGTCGGGGGCGTCGAGGTCGAGCAGGAACGCGCACAGGTCTTCAGCGGTGACGGGCACGGCAGGATGGTCGCAGGCGCCCCCGCACGACGAGGTCGAGCGGGCGGCGCACCGGAGGGAGACGGCCATGCCGAAGTTCGTGACCATCGGGTACGGGGACCAGGAGGGCTACGACCGCACCGACGCGGCGGTGCTCGACGAGGCGCACGCGCACGACGCCCGCCTGGGCGCGACGGGGGCGGTCATGGGGATCGCGGGCACGCCCGTGCGGGTGCGCAACCACGACGGCGCCGGCACGACCGCGGAGAGCGGGCCCTTCCTGTCCTCGGCCCTCCCGGTCGCCGGGTTCGCGGTCATCGAGGCGGCCACGCTGGAGGAGGCGGTCCGGCTCGCGTCGAAGGCGCCGTGCGCGGTGGCGCACGGCGTGGTCGAGGTCTGGCCGCTGCGGGAGGCTCCGTAGGCCGCACGGGGGCCGCGCCGGGGGTGCGGCGAGCAGGGCCCGGTGTCGCGGTACCTGCTGGCGGCGAC
>NZ_JBPKJK010000097.1:0-34172 GCF_051756985.1 Saccharothrix sabaoui | reverse complement strand
CCTCGGCCGGGGCGGCGGGCGCCTCGGCGGGGGCGGCAGCGGCGGCGGGCGCGTCGGCGCCGACCAGCAGCTCCTGCTCCCACTCGGCCAGCGGCTCGTCGGTGCCGACACCCGGCTCGGGCTTCTCGGCGCCGTCGGCGGCCTGGTTGCGGCCACCCGAGCGCTGCATCAGACCGGCGGCGGCGGCCTCGGCCACGACCTTGGTCAGCAGCGCGGCGGAACGGATCGCGTCGTCGTTGCCCGGGATCGGGTAGTCGACCTCGTCCGGGTCGCAGTTCGTGTCGAGGATCGCCA
This sequence comes from Saccharothrix sabaoui, assembly GCF_051756985.1. NCBI lineage: Bacteria > Bacillati > Actinomycetota > Actinomycetes > Pseudonocardiales > Pseudonocardiaceae > Saccharothrix > Saccharothrix sabaoui. Next base: position 33,878 of record NZ_JBPKJK010000097.1, on the reverse strand, counting down.
CGATCGGGATGTTCAGCTTGCGAGCCTCACCGACCGCGATGTGCTCCTTCTTGGTGTCCACGATCCACACGGCGCTGGGCACCTTGGACATGTCGCGGATACCGCCGAGCGTGCGCTCCAGCTTGTCCTTCTCGCGGTTCATCATCAGGATTTCCTTCTTGGTGAAACCCTGGAAACCGCCGGTCTGCTCCATCGACTCCAGCTCCTTGAGCCGCTGGAGGCGCTTGTGCACCGTGGAGAAGTTGGTGAGCATGCCGCCCAGCCACCGCTGGTTCACGAAGGGCATGCCGACGCGGAGGGCCTCGTTGGCGATGGCCTCCTGCGCCTGCTTCTTGGTGCCGATGAACAGGATCGACCCGCCGTGCGCGACCGTTTCCTTCACGAACTCGTAAGCCCGGTCGATGTAGGTCAGCGTCTGCTGGAGGTCGATGATGTAGATGCCGTTGCGCTCGGTGAAGATGTAGCGCTTCATCTTCGGGTTCCAGCGGCGGGTCTGGTGCCCGAAGTGCACGCCGCTGTCGAGCAGCTGCTTCATGGTGACGACGGCCATGGCCGGGTTCGCACCTCTTCGTTCGGGCGCACCGGCCGTCTCGGGCCGGCACGCGGTTCCGGTTCATCGCGGCGGACCGGGGTGGACCGCCGCCCTGGTGCCCTTGCCGCCGCCCGAACCGGAGGGGTGTCGCAGTGTGCTCGCCACACCCTCGGGACCGCCGGACTGCGTGACTCGACCACGGAAGCGGGTCGGATCTGCATTGGCACGCGAAGTCGTCCCGCGCTCACACGGGCCGCGGCACGAGTGTACGCCGATCAGCTCCGGAACACCGAACCGCCCCCGGGAGTTGTCCACAGGCCGTCGAGTTGTCCACAACCGACGAGAAGCCGCTGGCAGCCACCGCCGCGACCCCGGACCGTGGAGGCATGACTCCCACGATGCGAACGCCGCTGGTCCTGGCCTTGACAGCCACCCTGCTCCTCACTCCCCCACCCCCGCTGACCGCCCTCCCGGCAACCGCCCTCCCGGCAACCGCCCTCCTGGTGGCCGGCCTCCCGGTGGCCGACCGGGCGGCGGCGAGCCGAGCACCGCGCTTCGCCTGGCCACTGCCCCCACCACGCGAGGTGGTCCGCCGCTTCGAACCCCCACCCGGCCCGTACGCCGCGGGCCACCGGGGCGTCGACCTGGCCGCCCCACCGGGCACCGCGGTCCTGGCCGCCGCCGACGGCGTGGTCCTGCACGGCGGCCCGGTGGCCGGCCGCCCGCTGGTCTCCCTGCTCCACACCGGCGGCCTGCGCACCACCTACGAGCCGGTCACGCCCGAGGTCCACGCGGGTCGGACCGTCCGGCGGGGCGACCGGATCGGCACCCTGCGACCGGGCCACGAGGGCTGCCCGACCCCGGCCTGCCTGCACTGGGGAGCCCTGAGGACGAGCCCGCCCCGAGCCCGCGACTACCTCGACCCGCTGCGCCTGGTGGCCTCGGGCCGGGTGCGCCTGCTCCCCCGAGCCGGGCCGAGCGGGGCGTCAAAGCGGGGCGGGGTGTCAGGGCAGGTGTCCGGGCATGCGTCCGGGCATGCGTCCGGGCATGCGTCCGGGCGGAATGGCGGCGAAGTGGTGGTGCGGGGGTGACGCGATGACGACGCCGCAGCGCGGCGGGTGCTCGACGCCGGTGATCGGTCACCGGGTGTCCCGGCCGTAGATGCCCGGTCGTCGGATGCCGGGTCGCCGGTGCCGGGCCGCCCGATGCCGGGCCGCCTGTGTCCGGTCGCCGGATGCCGGGCCGCCGTGTGTCCGGTCGCCGGGTGCCGGGCCGCCGTTGTCCGGGCGCGGACGCGTCGGGCGTCAGGTTTCGAGCTGCTCGTTGAGCTTGGTGCGGAGGCGCAGGACCGCCCGCGTGTGGAGCTGGCAGACCCGGGACTCGGTGACCCCGAGCACCTTGCCGATCTCGGCGAGGGTCAGGTTCTCGAAGTAGTACAGGGTCACCACGACCCGGTCGCGCTCGGCGAGCTGGGCGATGGCGTCGGCGAGCTGGCGTCGGCTGTCCTGGTCGACCAGGCTCGCGATCGGGTCCTCCGCGCCCTCGTCGGGCAGCGACTCGGCCAGCGAGGAGCCCGCGCCACCGGCGTTGCGGCCCGCGGCGATCAGCTCGTCCAGCGCGACGACGCTGGTGAGCTGGAGCTGGGCGTACAGCTCGCGCAGCTCACCGAGGCCGATCTTCAGCTCGGCGGCCAGCTCGCGGTCGGTCGGGGTGCGCTGGAGGCTGGCGCCGAGGCGTTCGAGCGCGCGCTCGACGTCGCGGGCCCGGCTGCGGACCGAGCGCGGCACCCAGTCCTGGGAGCGCAGGTCGTCGAGGATCGCGCCGCGGATGCGCTGCATCGCGTACGTCTCGAACTTCAGGCCGCGCTCGGGCTCGAACTTCTCGATCGCGTCGACCAGGCCGAAGATGCCGGACTGGATCAGGTCGGCCACGTCGACGTGCGCGGGCAGGCCGGTGCCGACGCGACCCGCGACGTACTTGACCAGCGGGGCGTAGTGCAGCACCAGCCGGTCGCGCAGGCCCTGCTCGCGCGACTCGCCGTACTTGTGCCACAGCGCGATGATCCCGGCTTCCACGTCGTCGGCGGTGCGCGACTCGGACGCCGGGTGCGCCGGTCTGCCGACGGGCGCCGGTGCGGCGTGGCCGTTGAGCCCTTGCGCACCGTCGACGTGGTGACCGTTCGTCCCGGCCGGGGTGCGCGACTCCGACGAGGTCCCGACGTGCGCGGCGGAGGGAGAGGTCACGGTTGCGGTCCGCGAACCTCCCCCTGCGACGTCAGGAGCGGGGGTGGGTTCGGTCATGGATCGCCTTCAGCCGTTCGACGGTGACGTGTGTGTAGAGCTGAGTGGTTGCGAGCGTAGCGTGACCAAGAAGCTCTTGGACGGTGCGCAGGTCCGCTCCTCCTTCCAACAGGTGCGTGGCCGCGGAGTGGCGCAGCCCGTGGGGCCCGGTGTCGTTCGCCCCGGGCACCGCACCCACTACATCGTGGACGACCCGCCTGGCGGTACGCGGGTCGAGCCTGCCGCCCCGCGCACCCAGTAGCAGCGCGCGGTGTGAACGGTCGTTGACCAGCGCCGACCGCCCGTGCTCCACCCAGCGCCGTACCGCCCGTTCGGCCGGAACGCCGAACGGCACCGTGCGTTCGCGGTTGCCCTTGCCCAGAACCCGAATCACCCTTTGGGAGTAGTCCACGTCGTCGAGGTCGAGACCGCACAACTCGGCGACCCGGACACCTGTCGCGTACAGCAACTCCACCACGGCTTGGTCACGCAGCGCAACCGGATCGCCCTGTTCCGCGCTTACTTCCGCTACTGCCATGGCGGCCCCGGCCTGGTCCGGCCGCAGCACCGCGGGCAGCGTCCGGTGCGGGCGCGGCGCGACGAGCCGCGGCCCCGGGTCCGCGGCCAGCGCGCCCGTGCGGGTGGCCCACGCGGTGAACGCGCGGGCGGAGGCCGCGCGGCGGGCGAGCGTCGTCCGCCCCGCGCCCGCCGCGTGCTGAGCGGCGAGCCACGAGCGCAGCCCGGGGAGGTCGACGGCCTCCGCGGTGGCGTTGTCGGGCTCGTCCCCGGCCAGGTGGACCAGCAGGGCGACGACGTCGCCGAGGTAGGCGCGGACGGTGTGCGGGGACAGCCCGCGCTCCATCGACAGGTGGCGCTCGAAGCCGTCCAGCACGGCCGCCACGTCGTCCGGGAGCGCGCGACGGAGGCGCACGAGATCGACACGACGTGTCCGAGCGGGCGGCTGCGGGGACATAGACCCTGACGCTGCGCCCTCGGACGCCCTTGGTCAAGCATCGCCACGCCAACTCGCCTCCTGGGAACGCTTCCAACCTGATTCGCCGCGTTCCGCGAGACGGGCCAGTTCCAGTTGTGGCAGCAGAGCGCGCACCCTCGCCAGCTCGACGCCGGACTCCACCGAGATGGCCTCCGGGCTGTGGCCGAACGCCAGCCCGAGGGCTTCGAACACCCTCATCGCGTCGCCCTGCGGCGGCCCGGCCTCGGTGTTCCGCCGCGCCTCGACCAGGTCGACCCCGAGCCGCCCGGTCGACTCGACGACCTCGGCCACGCTGCTCACCGGCAGCGCCTCGCCCGACCTGAGCAGCTCGTGGCACCCGGTCGAGCTGACCGAGGTGATCGGACCGGGCACCGCCATCAGCACCCGCCCCAGCGCGGTCGTCGAGGCCGCCGTGTTCTTCGCGCCGCTGCGCCGCCCGGCCTCGACGACGACCGTGCCCTCCGCGAGCGCCGCGATCAGCCGGTTCCGGGTGAGGAACCGGTGCCGGGCCGGGGTGTGCGCCGGCGGGTACTCGCTCACCACCAGCCCCTCGGCGGCGATGCGCTCGATCAGCGCCCGGTGACCGGCGGGGTAGGCGACGTCGACGCCGCACGCCAGCACCGCGACCGTCGTGCCGCCGGCGGTCAGCGCGCCCCGGTGCGCCGCCCCGTCGATCCCGTAGGCGGCACCGGACACCACGGTCACCCCCGCCTCGGCCAGCCCGAAGCCGAACTCCTCGGCGACGTGCTGCCCGTACCCGGTCGCGGCCCGGCTGCCGACGACCGCGACGGCGCGCTCGGCGGCGCCGGCCAGGTCCACCCGGCCGCGCACCCACAGCGCCAGTGGCTCCCCGCCGCAGCGCAGGCCGTTGGCGGCGGCCGTGCCCAGCGCGGTGAACGGCCACGACGGCCACTCCGGGTCCTCGGGCACGAGGAGCCGCCCGCCGACCGCCGCCACGAGCTCCAGGTCGCGCTCGGCCCGGACCTCCGCGCGCCGGGCGGAGGTCTGGCTGTCGACGGCGGCGGGCACGTCCCCGCGACGGACCAGCTCCGCCGCCGCGACCGGCCCCACCTCGGCCACGAACGCGTGCAGGGCGTGCGCGGGCGGCTCCGCGACCCGGGACAGGTAGGCCCTCGCCAGCAGGACGTCATCGCCCACCGCAGGCCCCCGCGGCACCGGCACCGGCACCGGCGACGCGGGCCGGCCCATCCCGGCCGGGTGATCCGCTCTGGCGGGCGGGGTCGCGGCCGCTCCGGCGGGCGGGGTTGCGGCCGGGTAGTCCGCTCCGGCGGGCGGGGTCGCGGCGGGGTGGTCCGCTCCGGCGGCCGGGCTGGTAGCCGGGCTGGCGGCCAGGTGGTCCGCTCCGGCGGCCGGGCTGGCGGCCGAGGTGGCGGCCGGGCTGGCGGCCGAGGTGGCGGGCGGGCTGGCGGCCGAGGTGGCGGGAGCGGGCGCGGGGCGCGTCACGACGCACTCCTGTCGCGGAATTCGAGGGCGGCGGCCACGTGGTCGGCGGTCGGGCGGTCCGCCTTCGCCAGGTCGGCCAGGGTCCAGGCGACGCGGAGGCACCTGTCCGCGCCCCGGCCCGTCAGCGCGCCCAGCGCCAGCGCCCGGTCCAGGACCCGGGTGACGTCGCGCGGCAGGGCGTGGTCGCGGCGCAGGACCGGGCCCGGTACCTCCGCGTTGGTCGGCCAGCCGTGGGCGGACCAGCGCTCGGTGGCCCTCGCCCTGGCCTCGCGGACCCTCGCCCTGACCGTCGCGGACGGTTCCGGCGGGCTCACCTCCGCGCCCGACATGGCGGTGAGGGGGCGCATGGTCACGCGCAGGTCCACGCGGTCCAGCAGGGGGCCGGACAGCTTCGCCGCGTAGCGCCGCCTGGCCGCGGGCGGGCAGAGGCAGTCGACGTCCTTCGGCGGCGCGCACGGACAGGGGTTGGTGGCCATGACCAGCTGGAACCTCGCCGGGTACCGGGCTATGCCGTCACGCCTGGCCAGGCGCACCTCGCCCTCCTCCAGGGCGGTGCGGAGGGCCTCCAGCTTGGCCGCGCCGAACTCGCGGGCCTCGTCCAGGAACAGGACCCCGCGGTGGGCCCGGCTCATCGCGCCCGGTTTGGCCGTGCCCGTCCCGCCGCCGACGAGCGCGGCGGTGGAGGTGGAGTGGTGCAGCGAGACGAACGGCGGCGTCGAGACCAGCGGGGCCTCCGGCGTGAGCAGCCCCGCGACGGAGTGCACGGCCGTCACGCCCAGCGCCTCGTCCCCCGCCAGCGGCGGCAGCAGGCCCGCCAGGCGCTGGGCCAGCATCGTCTTCCCGGTGCCGGGCGGCCCGGTGAGCAGGAGGTGGTGGCCGCCCGCCGCCGCCACCTCCAGCGCCCACCTCGCCTCCGGCTGGCCGAGCACGTCCGCCAGGTCCGGGCCGTCCGGCGGCCGGGCCGGGGCCGGTTCGGGCGCGGCGGCCAGGCCGCCCTCGCCCGCCAGCCACGCCAGGACCTCGGTGAGGGTGGACGCGCCGTGCAGGGTCAGGCCGTCGACGAGCGCCGCCTCGGGCAGGGAGTCGACCGGGACGACCGCCTCGGTCAGCCCCGCCCGCCGCGCCGCCAGCAGCGACGGCAGGACGCCGCGGACCGCGCGGACCCGGCCGTCGAGGGCCAGTTCGCCCAGCAGCGCGGTGCCCGCCAGCCGCTCGCCGGGCACCTCCCCGGTCGCGGCCAGGACGACGCACGCGATGGCCAGGTCGTAGCCCGAGCCGTTCTTCGGCAGCGTCGCCGGGGACAGGCCCAGGGTCACCCGCCGCGTCGGCCACGCCCGGCCGCTGTTGCGGACCGCCGCGCGCACGCGGTCCTTCGACTCGTGCAGGGCCGCGTCCGGCAGGCCCAGGAGCTGCGTCCGCACGGTGCCCGCGCCGACGTCGGCCTCGATCTCCACGGGCACGCCGTCGACCCCGAGCAGGGCCACGGACCAGGTGCGCGCCAGCGCCATCACACACCCCGCAGGTGGTGGAGGCGGACGCGACCGCCGGGCGGCCACTCGATCGACACGACGTCCACGCGGATGCGGACGCCGGGCAGGCGGTGCAGCACCGACCAGCGCTGCGAGGCCCGGCGCACCCGGTCGAGCTGCCCGGGCGCCACGGCCTCCAGCGGCGCGCCCCGGTCGGTGCCCGAACGGCACTTCACCTCGACCACGACCAACTGGTCGCCGTCCGTCGCGACGACGTCGAGCTCACCCTCCTCGCAGCGCCAGTTGCGGGCGAGCAGGGACAGGCCCTGGTGTTCGAGGTAGCGGCAGGCCGCGTCCTCGCCGCGCCTGCCCAGGTCGGTTGCCGTGCTCATCTCGTTCCTCCCGGTGGTGGTCGTGTGGTCGACCATCCGGGAGGAACGGGGGGAGCGCCGGCACGATCTCCGGAACTGTGGACAACTCCGCGGCCTGTGGACAACCGGGTGGAGCCACCCGGAGAACGCGGCGGGGGCCTGCCGGACGGCAGACCCCCGCGACGTGGAAGCCGTCTGTCAGGTGTTGAACGGACCGTCCTCGGGCAGCCGCAGCTCGGGCTTGTCGAGCTCCTCGACGTTCACGTCCTTGAACGTGATCACCCGGACGTTCTTGACGAACCGGGCGGGGCGGTACATGTCCCACACCCAGGCGTCGGACATCCGCACCTCGAAGTAGACCTCGCCGTCCGCGTTGCGGACCTGCACGTCCACCGAGTTGGCCAGGTAGAACCGCCGCTCGGTCTCCACGACGAACGAGAACTGGCTGACGATGTCGCGGTACTCCTTGTACAGCGACAACTCCATCTCGGTCTCGTACTTCTCGAGATCCTCTGCACTCATTACGCCTCCGCGCGGGTACTCATCGAATCCGCGCCCCTCCTCGTCGCGAGCCTGCCACCGCTGGTCTGCGGGGGTGTTCCATTCTGGACCACACCGGCGGGCACGACGCCACGCGCCACCCGGTGCGGCGGCTCCAGGCCGTGACGAGCCGCTGCCGCCGCCACATTCGCATACGACCAGCGGTGTTGCGCACTCGGGCCGTGCTCCGCGAGCGCCGCGGTGTGGTCCGCCGTGCTGTAGCCCTTGTGCACGTCGAACCCGTAGGCGGGCAGCTCCCCGTGCAGCTCGGTCATGATCCGGTCGCGCGTGACCTTGGCCAACACCGACGCGGCCGCCACGCAGGCCGCCACGCGGTCGCCCTTGACAACCGGCATGCTCGGCGCCGTGAGGCCCGGGACCGGGAACCCGTCGGTCAGCACGTAGCCGGGATGTGCACCCAAACGGGCGACAGCCCGCCGCATCCCCTCGATGTTCGCCACGTGCACGCCGATCAGGTCGACCTCGGCCGCGGGGACGACGACGACCGCGTAGTCGACCGCGTGCCTGAGCACCAGGTCGTGCACGCGGTCACGGGCGGCGGCGGTGAGCAGCTTCGAGTCGGTCAGGCCCTCGAACTTCGCCGCGTCACCCGGCTTGAGCACGCACGACGCGACCACCAGCGGTCCGGCGCACGCGCCCCGGCCCGCCTCGTCCACGCCCGCCACCGGGCCGAGGCCGCGCCGGTCGAGCGCGGCCTGGAACGCCCAGATGCCCGCGGCCGGCCGGACCTGGACGCGGGGCGGCTTGCGGATCACCCCTCGACCCTATCCCAGGCGCGAACGCCGGAACCGCGCCCGCACGCGCTTGCCCAGCAGCAGCACCGGCCAGGCCGCCGCGAACCCGGCGCCGGCCGGCAGGGCGTCCTGCCAGGCGGGGGCGCCGATGGCCACGACCTGGGGGTTGTGGTCGCCCACGCCCTGCCAGCGGGCCGGCGGCAGCACGATCACGCGGGCCTTGCCCACCACGTTGTCGACCGGCACCAGACCGCCCTCGCGGCCGTCGCCCTGGCACCGGGAGTCGCACGAGTCGTTGCGGTTGTCGCCGAGCACGAACAGGTAGCCCTCGGGGATCTTCAGCTCCGCGAACGACTCCTGCACGGTGCTGCGGCCCGGCTCCCAGTGCACGTAGGGCTCGTCGAGCGGCTTGCCGTCGACCACGACCCGGTTGCGCTCGTCGCAGCACTGCACGGTCTGCCCGCCGACGGCGATGACCCGCTTGACGAAGTCCTCCTCGTTCGCAGACGGGAAGCCCATCAGCGAGCCGAGGCCCTGGATCGCCCTGGTCACCGGGTTGGTCGGCTCCTCGGTCACGAAGTCCTGGTTGATCCAGGTGTCGGGACCGTGGAACACGACCACGTCACCCGGCGAGGGGTCGGTGAAGTCGTAGGTGAGCTTGTCGACCAGCACGCGGTCGCCGAAGCAGCCGTCGGAGCAGCCGTGGAGCGTCTGCTCCATCGACTCCGACGGGATCATGTAGACCTTGGCCAGGAAGGACTGGATCAGCACCGCCAGCACGACGGCGACACCGATGAGGATGGGCAGTTCCTTCCAGAACGAGCCCTTCTTCTTGGCCTTCTCGTGCGCGCGGGCGCGCCACTGCTCGACCTTCTCCTCGTGCTCCGGGTCCTCCCCGTCGGAGGGGCCACGGGACGGTGCGACGTCTACCACCCGCCCAGCGTACCGATCAGACCTGTGAGGCCCTGGTCAACCGCCTCCGCACCTTCCGGGTGAAGAACACCAGGGGCCACGCGGCGACGAGCCCGGCGCCCGCCGGGATGCCCTGCTGCCACGCGGGCGCGCCCAGCGACACGGCCTGCGGGTTGTGGTCGCCGATGCCCTGCCAGCGCGACGGCGGCAGCACGATGACGCGCGCCTTGCCGATCACGTTCTCCTCGGGCACGGTGCCGTTCAGGCCGCCGCCGCCCTGCGCGCGGGAGTCGGTGGAGTTCGTCCGGTTGTCGCCCATCACCCAGAGCTGGCCCTCGGGGACCTTGACCGCCTCGAACGGCTTGTGGTCCTCCGGCGAGGTGCCGGGCGCCCAGTAGACGTAGGGCTCGTCCAGCGGCTTGCCGTCGACCTTGAGCCGGTGCTGGTCGTCGCAGCACTCGACGGTCTGGCCGCCGACGGCGATGACGCGCTTGACGAAGTCGCGCTCGTCCGGCGGCGCGAGGCCGATCAGGGACAGCACGGACTGGAGGCCGGCGACGACCGGGTTCTCGGAGCGCGTCGAGGTGAAGTCGTTGTTGCCCCACGCCTCGGGGCCGCGGAAGACGACGACCTCGCCGGGCTCGATGTCGCCGAAGTCGTAGACCAGCTTGTCGACCAGCACCCGGTCGTTGTTGCACCCGGGGCAGCCGTGGAGGGTCTCCTCCATCGACTGCGACGGGATCACGTACACCCTCGCCAGGAAGGTCTGGATCAGGACCGTCAGGACCAGCGCCGTCGCGGCGAGCACGAGCAGCTCGCGCCAGAGCGGCGGCTTCTTCTTGCCCTTCGGGCCACCACCCGCAGCCTCGTCCGGAGTGGACTCGGCTGCGGGTTCCTGACCGTCTTCGTCAGCGGAGCGGTGCACGGGTTCTGCCACGTGGGCAGGCTACTGGTTCCGCGTGAGCCGGGCGTCAGGAGGCCGGCTTGGCCCCGGGCTTCGCGTCGCGCTTCTCCTTGATCTTGGCGGCCTTGCCGCGCAGGTCGCGGAGGTAGTAGAGCTTCGCGCGGCGCACGGCACCGCGGGAGGCCACCTCGACCTCGGCGATGTTCGGGGAGTGCACCGGGAAGGTGCGCTCGACGCCGACGCCGAACGAGACCTTGCGGACGGTGAAGGTCTCGCGGATGCCACCGCCCTGGCGGCGGATCACGACGCCCTGGAACACCTGGACCCGCTCACGGGAGCCCTCGATGACGCGGACGTGGACCTTCAGCGTGTCGCCCGGCCGGAAGCTCGGGATGTCGGAGCGCAGCGACTGGGCGTCAAGAGCGTCCAGGGTGTTCATCGGTGGTCCGTCCTCGTCCTCACGTGTACGTACTCCCCCGGCGCGCGTTCGGGTGAAACTTCACGGCCTTCGGGGGCGGGCTAGCGCACGCCGGACAAGTTGAACCGGGTGCAGCAACCTGTCCAGTGTGCCAGATGGGCACGGTCCGGACGAAATCGGGCCTAGCCCAGCTCGTCCAGGAGCTTGCGGTCGTGCTTGTCGAAGGCGCTGTCGGGCAGCGCGGCGAGCAGTTCGGGGCGGCGTTCCCGGGTCCGGCGCAGCGACTGGTCGCGGCGCCAGCGGTCGATCAGCCGGTGGTTGCCCGAGCGCAGCACCTCGGGCACGGCCAGGTCGCGCCACACCTCGGGGCGGGTGTAGCTCGGGCCTTCGAGCAGGCCGTCGGAGAACGAGTCCTCCGCGGCGGACTTCGGGTTGCCCAGCACGCCGGGCAGCAGCCGGGCCACGGCCTCGACCACGACGAGGACGGCCACCTCGCCGCCGACCAGCACGTAGTCGCCGATGGAGACCTCGTCCACGCGCACCCGCCGGGCCGCGTCGTCCACGACCCGCTGGTCGATGCCCTCGTAGCGGCCGCAGGCGAACACCAGGTGCTCCTCCGCGGCGAGCTCGTGGGCCATCGCCTGGGTGAACGGGCGGCCGGCGGGCGTGGGCACGACCAGCCGGGTCGCCTCCGTGCACACGGCGTCCAGCGCGTCGCCCCAGACCTGCGGCTTCATCACCATGCCGGGGCCGCCGCCGTACGGGCTGTCGTCCACGGCCTTGTGCACGTCGTGGGTCCAGTCGCGCAGGTCGTGCACGCCGACGGAGATCAGGCCGCGGTCGATCGCCTTGCCCAGCAGGGCGGCCCGGAGCGGGTCGAGGTACTCCGGGAAGATCGTGACGACGTCAATCCGCATCGAGCAGGCCCTCGGGCGGGGTCAGCACGACGCGCCCGCCGGCGACGTCCACCGTGGGCACGATCTCGCGCACGAACGGGACCAGCTGCTCGCCGCGCTCGGTCCTGAGGACCAGCAGCTCGCCGCCGGGGCCGTGCACGATTTCGTGCACCGTGCCGATCTTCGTCCCGTCCACCAGCTCGGCGCTCAGGCCTTCGAGCTCGTGGTCGTAGAACTCGTCCGGGTCGCCGGTCGGCGGCAGGTCGTCCGTGCTGCCGAGCAGCAGCGTGCCGCGCAGCGTCTCGGCCACGTCCCTGGTCAGGACTTCCTCGAAGCGCACCAGCAGCCGCCCGGAGTGGTTCCGGGCGGCTGTGACGGTGAGGTCGCGGGACGTGCCGTCGCGCAACTTCGCGGCCAGCACCGCGCCCGGCGCGAACCGGGCCTCGGGTGAATCGGTGCGCACGTCGACGGCGAGTTCGCCGGTGATCCCGTGCGCCTTGGCCACGCGGCCGACGACGACGTCCATCCGCGGGCTCAGCGGTCGGTGTCGACCACGTCGACCCGCACGCCACGACCACCGATACCGGCCATCACGGTGCGCAGGGCCGTCGCGGTGCGGCCGGAGCGGCCGATCACCTTGCCGAGGTCGTCCGGGTGGACGTGGACCTCCAGCGTGCGACCGCGCCGGGTCGTGACCAGGTTCACCCGGACGTCGTCCGGGTGGTCGACGATGCCCCGAACGAGGTGTTCGAGGGCGTCAGCCAACAAGCTCACGCCTCGTCCTTGGGGGCGTCGGCGGCGGGCTCGGCGTCGGCCTTCTTGGCGGCCTTCTTCTTCGGCGTGGTGGCCTCGGTCGACGGCGCGTCGCCGGCGGCGGCCAGCGCGGCGGCGAACAGGTCCGCCTTGCTGGGCTTCGGCTCCTTGAGCTTCAGCGTGCCCTCGGCGCCCGGCAGGCCCTTGAACTTCTGCCAGTCGCCGGTGATCTCCAGCAGGCGCTGCACGGACTCGGTCGGCTGCGCGCCGACACCCAGCCAGTACTGCGCGCGGTCGCTGTCGACCGCGATGAACGACGGCTCTTCCTTCGGGTGGTACTTGCCGATCGTCTCGATGGCCTTGCCGCTGCGGCGGGTGCGCGCGTCGGCGACGACGATCCGGTAGTACGGCTGACGGATCTTGCCGAGTCGCTGAAGCTTGATCTTGACGGCCACGGGTGTGGGTGCTCCTCGTGCTTCGATGTGCTCAGGTTGGGCAGTCCTCACCCGCGTGGGGCACGGGTGCGAAAAGCCCAGGTGTCTGGGGCGCCACGGCACGGTGAGAGGGACCGACCTCGGCGAACAACCAATCATTCTGCCAGACGCGGCGGCTCCGGTACGAATCGGGCCACGGCCACCCCCGCCGCGCCGAGGGCCGCGCGGATCTCCCGGGCGTGCTCGACGGCGCCCGGCGTGTCGCCGTGCACGCACAGGGAGTCGACCTCGGCCCTGATCACGGACCCGTCGGTGGCGACCAGCTCGCCGCGTTCGGCGAGCCGCAGCACCTGCGCGAGGACCGCGTCGGTGCCGCCGAGCACCGCGCCGGGCTCGCGGCGCGGCACCAGGGTGCCCTCCGGGGTGTACGCGCGGTCGGCGAACGCCTCGCGCACCGCGCGCAGGCCCGCGCGGTCGGCGTGGTGCAGCAGGCGCGAGCCGGGCAGCCCGAGGACGGGCAGGTCGCCGAACGCCCGCACGCCCGCGACCACGGCGGCGGCCTGCGCGTCGTGGTGCACGGTGGCGTTGTAGAGCGCGCCGTGCGGCTTCACGTAGGCCACCCGCGTGCCGGCCGCTCGGGCGCACGCCTCCAGCGCGCCGACCTGGTAGAGCACCTCGTCGGCCAGCTCGCCCGGGTCGGCGTCGATGAACCGGCGGCCGAAGCCCGCGAGGTCGCGGTAGGAGACCTGGGCGCCGACGGCGACCCCCCGCGCGGCGGCCCGCGCGCACACCCGGCGCATCGTCGACGGGTCGCCCGCGTGGAACCCGCAGGCCACGTTCGCGCTGGTCACGACGTCGAGCAGGGCGTCGTCGTCGCCGAGCCGCCAGATGCCGAAGCCCTCGCCGAGGTCGCTGTTGAGGTCGATCACGCGGGCATCACCCCCACCGAGACGAGGAGCAGGGTCAGGCCGGGCAGGAAGTTGTTGACGACGTGCGCGACGACGCTGGCGGTGAGCCTGCGGGTGATCAGCCGGGCGATGCCGATGGGGATCGCGATGACGATCAGCAGCGAGGTCCGCAGCGGTTCCAGGTGGCTCGCCGCGAAGATCAGCGTGGTGAGCGTGAACGCCGCCCACCGGCTCCACCGCTGCCGCTCGATCGCCCCCCACAGCAGGCCGCGGTAGATGACCTCCTCGCAGACCGGCCCGATGAAGCACACGTAGAGGAACATCACGACGGCCGCGCCGAGGGGCAGGCCCGCGCCGTCGACCAGCTCGCCGATGGCCGACGTGGCGTTCTTGTCGCCGACGACCCGGGACCAGATCACGGCGGCCACGTAGGTGAGCACCAGGCCGAGCGCGCCGAGCTTGAGGCCGACCTTCACGTCCGCCCAGTCCCAGCCCAGCCGGAGGTCCTGCCACGGGCCGTTGCCGCGCACGCAGGTGATCACCACGGCGACACCGGCGGCGAGCACGGTCGGCACCACGGAGCCGACCAGGATGAACGCCACCGAGCTGCCGATGTCGGTGCCCGAGGTGCGGGCGATCGCCGTGATGAACACGGCGCTGAGGATGAAGACGGCTTCGACCAGCACGAACGCGCCGAAGCCCCAGCGCTGCCCGGCCCGCACGGGTTCCGGCTCGCGCCCGACCGCCCGGACGCTGGCGATCAGTCCTGTCGGGGGTTCATCCGGTGGGTTCACAGCCATCCACCCTAATCAACCGGTGTACAGGTACACGGCGGGCAACAGGTTGTTCGTCGCGTGGGCCACCACGCTCGACGCCACGCGACCGGTGGTCATGCGGGCCGCGCCGATCGCCAGCCCCTGCGCGAAGAGGCTGATCATGCGCCAGCTCTCCTCGTGCAGGAAGGCGAACACCAGGGCGGTGAGGGCGAGGACGGCCAGTCGAGGGACGCGGTGGTGCGCCAGTGCCTGCCACAGTGCTCCCCTGGTCAGGAGTTCCTCGGTGATCGGTGCGCCGAGGAAGACGAACAGCGCCGCCGCGGCCAGCCACACCGTGCGGCCGCCGGCCAGCGCCTCGATCTGCTCCACGCCCGTCGCCTGGTCCGGGGTCAGCCGGAGCAGGATCGCGCCGAGCAGCCACGCCGCCAGCAGCGCCGCGCCGCCCGCGGCCAGGCCGACCTTGAGGTCGCGGACCGTGGGCAGCAGGCCGAAGTCCCGGTTCGGTCCGGCGCCGCGCCGCCAGGAGACGACGGCGGGACCGAGGCCGAGCAGGACGTTCGGCAGGAACACCAGCAGCAGGAGCGGGCCGAGCACCGGCGGGTCGGAGATGTCGACCTCGGCGAAGCGATCGGCCGTCGCCGCGGTGAACACCAGGGTGGCCAGGTAGTAGCCCGCCAGCCCCGTGAAGAACGCCAGGAAGCACCAGTGTGCCCGCCCGGTGTCCTGTTCCTCCACTCGTCCGAACGTAGTGGTGCCGGGGCGGGGCACGCCGCCCGAGGGCGGTCAAGATCACCCTGACGGCGGCAGCGGGCCTTCGGGCGGTGCGGTTCGGTGCGCTTCGGCGCGGGCGGTGCCGGTGCGGGGTCAGGCGTGCACGCGACCGCGGAGCATGACCAGCGCAGGGTGGCGCAGGGCCTCCAGGTCGACGCGCGGGTCGGTCCGGTAGACGACGACGTCGGCCGCCGCGCCCTCGGTCAGCGACGGGAAGCCGAGCCACTCGCGGGCCGCCCACGACGCCGCGCCGAGCGCGCGCTCCGCCGTCATGCCCACCCGGCGCAGGGCCTGGACCTCGTCGACGATCCGGCCGTGCTCGATGCCGCCGCCCGCGTCGGTGCCCGCGTACACCGGCACGCCCGCCTCGACCGCCTTGGCGACGGTCTCGCCGCTGCGCGCGTACAGGTCGAGCATGTGCCGTTGGTAGACCGGGTACTTGTCGGCGCCCGCGGCGATCGACGGGAAGTTCTCGGTGTTGATCAGCGTCGGCACCAGCGCGGTGCCGGTGCGCGCCATCTGCTCGATCGTGTCGTCGGTGAGGCCGGTGCCGTGCTCGACGCAGTCGATGCCCGCGGCGAGCAGGTCGGGCAGCGCCTCCTCGCCGAACACGTGGGCGGTGACCCGCGCCCTGCCCTCGTGGGCGACCTTGATCGCCTCGGTGAGCGCGTCCCGGGTCCACAGCGGCTTGAGGTCGCCGCTCGCGCGGTCGATCCAGTCGCCGACGAGCTTGACCCAGCCGTCGCCCTGCTCGACCTGCTCGGCGACGGCGGCCGGCAGGTCGGCCGGGTCCTCGACCTCCACGCCCAGGTACTTGATGTACCGCTTGGGCCGGGCGAGGTGGCGGCCCGCGCGGATGATCCGGGGCAGGTCGAGGCGCTCCTGCAACGGCCGGGTGTCCAGCGGCGAGCCGCAGTCGCGGACGAGCAGGGTGCCCGCCCGGCGGTCGGCGAGCGCCTGCTCGGCGGCCTCGGGCAGGTCGACGGCGCCCTTCGGGCCCAGGCCCACGTGGCAGTGCGCGTCCACCAGGCCGGGCACGAGGTAGCCGCCGTCGACCACGGTGGTGGCGCCCGGCACGGGCCGCGTGCGGATGCGGCCGTTGACCACCCACAGGTCGCGCGGGTCGCCGCCCTCCGGGAGGACGACGCCGCGCAGGTGCAGACCGGTCACTTGCCGAACTTCAGCTTCGACGGGTCGAAGCCGGGCGGGAGCTGGTCGAGCCCGCCCAGGCCGGGGGGCAGTTCGGGCGCGCCGCCGGGCATCCCGGGCGGCATGCCACCGGGCATCATGCCCGGCATCATCCCGGGGAAGCCGCCGCGCACCTTCGGGGGCGTCGGGCCGCGGCCCTTGCCCTTCTTCCCCTTCTTGCCCTTGCCCTTGCGGTTGTTCTTGCCGCCGCCCGCGCCGGGCAGGCCGAACCGGCCCGCCATCTGCGACATCATCTTGCGCGCCTCGAAGAACCGGTTGACCAGGTCGTTCACGTCGCTGACCCGGACGCCGGAGCCGTTGGCGATGCGCAGCCGGCGCGAGGCGTTGATGATCTTCGGGTCGTCGCGCTCGGCGGGTGTCATGCCGCGGATGATCGCCTGCACGCGGTCGAGGTGCTTCTCGTCGAGGTTGGCGAGCTGGTCCTTCATCTGGCCCGCGCCGGGCAGCATGCCCAGCAGGTTCGCGATGGGCCCCATCTTGCGCAGGGCCAGCATCTGCTCCAGGAAGTCCTCCAGGGTGAGCTGGCCGGAGCCCATCTTCACCGCGGCGGCCTCGGCCTGCTCGGCGTCGAACGCCTGCTCGGCCTGCTCGATCAGGGTGAGCATGTCGCCCATGCCCAGGATGCGGCTCGCCATCCGGTCCGGGTGGAAGACGTCGAAGTCCTCCAGCTTCTCGCCGTTCGAGGCGAACAGGATCGGCTGGCCGGTGACCTCGCGGACGCTGAGCGCGGCGCCACCGCGGGCGTCGCCGTCGAGCTTGGTGAGCACCACGCCGGTGAAGCCGACGCCGTCGCGGAACGCGGTCGCCGTGTTCACGGCGTCCTGGCCGATCATGGCGTCGACGACGAACAGCACCTCGTCCGGCTGGACGGCGGTCCTGATGTCGGCCGCCTGCCGCATCATCTCCTCGTCCACGCCGAGGCGGCCCGCGGTGTCGACCACGACCACGTCGTGCTGCGACCGCTTCGCCTCCTCGATGCCGCGGCGGGCGACGTCGACCGGGTCGCCCACGCCGTTGCCCGGCTCGGGCGCGAAGACCTTCACGCCGGCGCGCTCGCCGACGACCTGGAGCTGGGTCACCGCGTTCGGGCGCTGGAGGTCGCAGGCGATCAGCAGCGGGGTGTGGCCCTGGACCTTGAGCCACCGGGCCAGCTTGCCCGCCAGGGTCGTCTTGCCCGCGCCCTGGAGGCCGGCGAGCATGATCACGCTCGGCGGGTTCTTGGCCAGGTTCAGCCGGCGGGTCTCGCCGCCGAGGATGCCCACCAGCTCCTCGTCGACGATCTTGACGACCTGCTGGGCCGGGTTCAGCGCCTGGCTGACCTCGGAGCCCTTGGCGCGCTCCTTGACCTTGGCGATGAAGGTGCGCACGACGGGCAGCGCGACGTCGGCCTCCAGCAGCGCGACCCTGATCTCGCGCGCGGTGGCGTCGATGTCCGCCTCGGACAGCCGTCCCTTGCCCCTCAGGTTCTGGAGAACCCCGGTGAGCCGGTCGGAAAGGGTGTTGAACACGGTGCCGCCAGACCTCGCACGTCGATTTCCGCCACTGGTTCCCCCAGGGTAGCCGCTCAGCCCGGGGTGACCGCCAGCCGCAGGCGGTCGTGGCGGGTCAGCACGGTCACGCCCTGCCAGCCGCGCGGCGGGCGGCCGTCGGCGAACCTGGTCCGCAGCCGGGTCGCGCGGCGCACGTGCCGCCCGAAGGACCGCGAGCGGATCAGCCTGCCCCGCTGGACCTGACCGGACAGCGCCTCCTCCGGCGTGGCGTCGAGCCACACGAAGTGCCGGGGCCGGTTGGTCAGCACGCCGACCGCCGCGAGGCCGGCCCTGGTGGTGGGCCGGGTCGACGGTTCGTGCACCAGCAGCAGGCTGGTGGTCGCGGTGAGCGCGAACCAGAGGATGCGACCGCGGTGCACCAGGTGCACCAGGGGTCGGTAGAAGCGGTAGGGGACCGCTCGGGGCAACGCGGCCGTGAGGGCGCTCCGGACCTGGTCGGAGTCCAGCACGACGGTCGGCGCCCCGCCGGTGTCGGCGGCGGCGAGCAGCGTCGTCTTGCCCGCTCCCGGCAGTCCGGCCAGCACCACGAGCGAGCGCGGCCCCACAGCGACAGCGGTCATCACGTCCATACTAAAGAGACGTTTCGGACGCGGGTGAGTTCCGGCGGTGGCCGAAGGCGGCCCAACCCCTCGATGGGCCGCCCCCGGCCACCCGGTGGCGACGTCCCCGCCCCACCCCCCTGCGATCGGGCGGGGTCCCCCTGCCATGCGTGGAAGCTTGCCCGTCGGACGGGCCCGGGGGCAGCGTGAGCACCCGTGATCGGTTGTGCGTAGAGCTACGCAACCCGACCCCGCGAAGTCACCCGGTCCCGCGAAGTCACCCGGTCCCGCGAAGTCACCCGGCCGCGAGCAGCACGGCCCGCTCGACCTCGCGCCGGCCCACGGCGTCGAGCCCACCGGGCACGGTGAGCGCGAACGAGTCGACGACCGTGGAGCCCAGCGTGGCCACCCTCGCCCAGGCGATGTCCACACCGGACCGCTCCAGGGCGTCGGCGACGCGGTGCAGCAGCCCGATCCGGTCCGCGGCGCGCAGTTCCAGCACCACCGCGCCGGTCGACTCGTCGTCGAACCACAGCACCCTGGGCGGCGGCGGGTCCTGGGGCGGGCCGCCGTAGTCGCGCTCCTTGGCGGCCAGCTTGTCGGCCAGCGGCAGCGAGCCGTCCAGGGTCCTGGCGAGCTGCTCGCGCAGCAGCGCCACGTCCGGCAGCGAGCCGAACCGCGGCGACACGGTGAACACGTCGACCGCGGCGGCCCCGGTGGCGGGGTCGCCGTGCGAGCGCAACGTGGCCGCGTGCACCTCCAGGGAGTTCAGCGCGAGCACGCCCGCGGCCCTGGACAGCAGCCCGGGGCGGTCCGGCGCCACCACCGTGACGACGGCGCCCTGGCCGCCCGGGGCGACCAGCACGTCCGGCTTGCCGCTGGCCAGCACGGCGTCGGCGAGGTCCCGCTGGCGTTGGTCGAGCGGTTCCGGCTTGGGCAGCGGGTCGCCCGCCATCGCCGTGCGGCACCGCGCGACCAGGTCGCTGATCAGCGAGGACTTCCACTCCGACCACACGCCGGGCCCGGTGGCCACGGCGTCGGCCTCGGCCAGCGCGTAGAGCAGTTCGAGCAGCACCGGGTCGCCGCCCAGGGTGTCCACGACCCGGCGCACGGTCGCCTCGTCCTCCACGTCGCGGCGGGTGGCCGTGTGCGGCAGGAGGAGGTGGTGGCGCACGAGCGCGGTGAGCGTGGCGACGTCCTGCGGCCACAGGCCGAGGCGTTCGGCGATCTGCGTGGTGAGGGCGGCGCCCACCTCCGAGTGGTCGGCCTGCCTGCCCTTGCCGATGTCGTGCACCAGCGCGCCGAGCAGCAGCAGGTCGGGCCGGGAGACCCTGGTGACCAGGCGCGCGGCGTGCGCGGTGGCCTGCACGAGGTGCCGGTCGACGGTCCAGGTGTGGGCGGCGTCGCGCGGCGGCAGGTCGCGGACCGCGCCCCACTCGGGGAACAGCCTGCCCCACAGCCCGGTCCGGTCCAGCGCCTCGACCACGTCGATCAGGCCCGTGCCGCTGCCCAGCAGGGCCAGCAGCTCGTCGCGGGCCTCGCGGGGCCACGGCTGGCGCAGCTCGGGCGCGGAGTCGGCGAGCTTGGCGAGCGTGCCCGCGGCGATCGGGTGCTTGCTGCGCGCGGCGGCCGTGGCGACCCGCAGCAGCAGCGCCGGGTCGCGGCTGGGCGTGGCGTCGCGCGCGAGGGCCACCTCGGTGCCGTGCAGCACGACGCCCTCGTCCAGCGGGCGGCGGGCGGGCGCGCGGCGCAGCGTGGAGCGGGCGAACACGCCCAGGCCCCTCTTCGGCACGGCGGCGCGCGCGGTGCGCATGGCCACGTCCACCGCGTACACGATCGTCCGCGCGGCCGACGACATCGACCTGGCCAGCGCGAACCGGTCCTGGAGGCCGAGCGCGGCGGCGACCTC
Source organism: Saccharothrix sabaoui (assembly GCF_051756985.1). Taxonomy (NCBI): domain Bacteria; kingdom Bacillati; phylum Actinomycetota; class Actinomycetes; order Pseudonocardiales; family Pseudonocardiaceae; genus Saccharothrix; species Saccharothrix sabaoui. The sequence goes on along the minus strand of NZ_JBPKJK010000097.1, from coordinate 13,495 downwards.
GTCGCCGTCCTGGGCGCGCAGCACGTCACGCGGGCGGCCGGCCACGCGGCGCAGTTCGGTGCGCACGTCCAGCAGCAGCTTGCGGGCCTCGTCGACCTCCGCCGAGGGCCGGTCGACCAGTTGGGCCGCGGACAGCGCGTCCAGCAGCGTCACGTCCCGCAGCCCGCCCCGGCCGTGCTTGAGGTCGGGTTCCACGCGGTGCGCGATCTCGCCGCTGCGCGCCCACCGGCGCGACGCGGACTCGGCCATCTCGTCCAGCCGGGTGCGCACCCCCGTGCGCCACGCCTGGCGCGAGCTGTCCACCAGCCGCCGGCTGACCTCCTGGTCGCCCGCGAGGTGGCGGATGTCGAGCAGGCCCAGCGCCGTGCGCAGGTCGCCGGCGGCGACGCGGAGCGCCTCGCCGACCGTGCGCACCGAGTGGTCCAGGCCGATGCCCGAGTTCCACAGCGGGTACCAGAGCTTCTCGGCGATCCCCTCCACGCCCTTGTGCCCGTTGTGCACGAGGACCAGGTCGAGGTCCGAGTAGGGCACCAGCTCGCGCCTGCCCAGGCCCCCCACGGCGACCAGCGCGACACCGCCCCCCGGTCCGCCGACGCCCGCCTGCGAGGCGTGGGCGGTCAGCCAGAACTCGTGCAGGTCGACCAGCGCCTCGCGCAGCGACTCCCCCGTCAGACGGCGCCGACCTGGCGCGAGCAGCCGATCGCGTGCTCGCACCAGGTCGTCAGCCGTGACGACGGCCGTCTCGTCGTTGTCCATCCGGCCGTCTCCCATTGTCTTAAAGGGCGTCCGAGCCGCGCTCCCCGGTCCGGACCCGGATGACCGTGTCGACCGGCGTCACCCAGACCTTCCCGTCACCGATCTTGCCGGTGCGCGCGGCCTCGACCACGGCGTCGAGGACCTTGTCCACGGCCGCGTCGTCGATCAGCACCTCGATGCGCAGCTTGGGCACGAAGTCGACGGCGTACTCGGCGCCGCGGTAGACCTCGGTGTGGCCCTTCTGCCGGCCGTAGCCCTGGACCTCGCTGACGGTCATGCCGAGCACCCCGAGCTGTTCCAGGGATGCCTTCACGTCGTCGAGGGTGAACGGCTTGATGATCGCGGTGACCAGCTTCATGACTTGTTGCTCCCCTCAAGGACCGCGGTGGCGCCCGCGGCGACGCTGGGCTTGGAGGGACCGCGGGTGCCCAGGCCCGAGCCGAACTCGTACGCGGTCTCCGCGTGCTCGGCCTCGTCGATGCCGCCGACCTCGGCCTCCTCGTCGGCGCGGAAGCCGACGGTGATCTTGACCAGGTAGCCGAGGAGCAGGCTGAGGACGAAGGAGTAGGCGAGCACGGCGAGCGCGCCCACCGCCTGGCGCCACAGCTGGTCCACGCCGCCACCGTAGAAGAGGCCGTCGATGCCCGCCGGGGCGGACGAGCTGGCGAAGAAGCCGATCAGGATGGTGCCGGACAGACCGCCGACCAGGTGCACGCCGACCACGTCGAGCGAGTCGTCGAAGCCGAAGCGGTACTTGAGGCTGACGGCCAGGGCGCACAGGGCGCCGGTGATCGCGCCGATGGCGATGGCGCCGACCGGGGTGACCGAGGAGCAGGCGGGGGTGATGGCGACGAGGCCCGCGACGATGCCGGAGGCGGCGCCGAGGGTGGTGGCGTTGCCGTCGCGGACGCGCTCCACGGCGAGCCAGGCGAGCATGGCGGCGGCGGTGGCGACCAGGGTGTTGACGAAGGTGACGCCCGCGGTGGTGTTCGCGCCGAGCGCGGAGCCCGCGTTGAAGCCGAACCAGCCGAACCACAGCAGGCCGGCGCCCAGGACGACCAGCGGCAGGCTGTGCGGCTTCATCCGGTCCTTCGGCCAACCGACGCGCTTGCCGAGGACGATGGCCAGCGCGAGGCCCGCGGCGCCGGCGTTGATGTGGACCGCGGTGCCGCCGGCGAAGTCGATCGCGAGGAGCTTGTTGGCGATCCAGCCGCCGGGGTCGATGACGTTGCCGTCCGCGTCCTTGCCGTCGAAGTCGAACACCCAGTGCGCGACCGGGAAGTACACGACGATCGACCACAGGCCGGCGAAGAGCAGCCACGGGCCGAAGCGGGCGCGGTCGGCGATCGCACCGGAGATCAGGGCCACCGTGATGATGGCGAACATCGCCTGGAACGCGACGAACACGGTCGTCGGGATGGTCCCGAACAGCGATTCCTTGGTCAGCAGGCCGTCGAGGCCGAAGAACTCGAACGGCTTGCCCAGCAGGCCGCCACCGACGTCGGTGCCGAACGCGGTGGAGTAGCCGACCAACACCCAGAGCACACCGACCACGCCGATGGCACCCAGGCTCATCATCATCATGTTGAGCACACTCTTGGACCGGACCATGCCCCCGTAGAAGAAGGCAAGTCCCGGCGTCATCAACAGCACCAGTGCGGCACTGGTGAGCACCCAGGCGGTGTCCCCTGTATCCACGTCGACCTCCACTGCACGTCGGTTGCCGAGGAGCATCGGTATGTCCTGTTTCACGCGGCCGCGCCCCAGGTTTCGCGCCGGTGAACTGTCCCGGTCCCGGTGTTACGGGCAGGTTTCGCGCTCTTGAAGGGGGTTGTTCCTCCTGCGGGGAGTCCACCCGACCGGGGAACCGCCGGTGACGTTACGTGTGAGCAATCCTCGCCCCGCGGGTGACGGGCGGGTCACGACGGCGCGCCCGGCGACGGTGGGTCACCGACGGCTCCGGGGGGCGGGGGTCCAGCGTGCCAGACACGGCGGAGGCCGCCCCCGCGCGGTGGCGGGAGCGGCCTCGTGGTGAGCCGGCGGTGCTACCGGAGCCAGCCGGGCACGCCCGGCGCCGGGCCGGTCGGCAGCGGCGTCGCGCCGAGCGACACCGCGGTCTGCCCGGGCGGCTCCACGGCGGCGCAGCGCGCGCCGGGCCGCGGGGTCTTCAGGCTGATCAGGTACCGGTCCGCGGCGTCCCGCGTGCAGGCGCTGCGGTCGTACACGCCGTGGCCCCAGCCCTCGTAGGTGAGCAGCACGGTCTTGTCGCGGCTCTGCCGGTTGGCGTTGACGGCCCACTCGTACGCGGTGGCCGGGTCGTGCAGGGCGTTGCTCATCAGGATCTTCGGCGAGTCCTCGATGCGCAGCCGGTGCTGGGGGTTGGCGACCTTCCCCGGCAGGCCGACGCAGGCGGCGATCGCCGAGTGGCCCAGCGAGCCCCCGCGCATGTGCGGCGCGAGCCGGTCGGCGTGGGCCACCAGGGCGGAGAACTCGCGGTAGTCCTTCACCCGCATGGCCCAGTCCTGGCAGAACACCGCGGGGAACGGGTTCTCCACGGTCTCCTGCGCCGCGGCGGGCCGGACGGCCCTGAGCGACACGCCCGGGGTCGGCTCGCCGGCGGCGAGCCGGACGAGGAACTCGGCGAGGGGCGCCCAGTCGGGGCCGTAGAAGGCGCTGAAGGCCACCCGGATGACGTCCCGCGCGGAGACGACGTAGGTCGGGTCGTCCGGGTCGGTGACCTCGCCGCGGTCGGCGCGGGCGAGCAGGCCGTCCCAGAACGCCGGCACGTCCCGGCCGTGCAGGGCGCACGACTCGGTGCGCCCGCACCACTTCACGAACTCGGTGAACGAGTCCTCGGCGGTGACGGCCTCGGTCTCGTTGAAGCGCCACGTGCCGAGGCTGTGGTCCATGTTCGAGTCGATGACCATGGAGCGGGTGTTGCGGCCGAACTCCTCGGCGTACTGCTGGCCGATGAGCGTGCCGTAGGAGATCCCGTAGTAGTTGATCTTCCGTTCGCCGAGGGACTTCCGCAGGGCGTCGACGTCCTTCACGACGGACAGCGTGTCGGCGTGGTCGTAGATCGGACCGCTGCGGGCACGGCAGTCGGCGGCCAGCTCGCGGTTGTGGGCGGCGAGGGCGTCGAAGCCGGCCTGGTCGGTCGGGTAGGGCGACGGCGCGTTCACCGCCAGGTCGAACGAGCACTTCACCGGTTGGCTGCGGGCCACGCCGCGCGGGTCGAAGCCGATGATGTCGAAGCGCTGCCGCACCTCGGGGCTGAAGTAGTCGTCCGCGCCCAGCGCGAAGTCGACGCCCGAGCCACCGGGACCGCCGGGGTTGATGACCAGGACGCCGAGGCGCCGGTCCGGGTCGAGCGCCTTGCGGCGGGCCACGGCGAGGTCGAACCTCTCGCCGCGCGGCTTCGCCCAGTCGATCGGCAGGCTGAGCGTGCCGCACTCGACCTCGGCGATCTCGGGGCAGGGCGCCCACTCGATGGCCGCGACGCCCTGCGCGTCGACGGGTCGTCGTTCCTCGGCCGACGCGAACGCGGCCGTCCCCAGGACGAGCGCGACGACGGTCCCGAGACCGCCGAACGCGCGAATGATCGGTCGCACAGGTTCCTCCCTAGGTCCTGTCACCCAATCGGGTTACGGCAGGCTTTCAGGGGTGTGGTGCGGCCCACAACCAACTCAGGTCGTACAGGTCGTCAGCCCTTGGGGGGACAACTTCGACGACCCTCAGCTCAGTTCGTGGTACCTCCGGGTGATCGCGCTGAGGCCGTCCGCCGTCAGGCGGCCGAACAGGCGGAGGCGTGCCATGCCGCCGTCCGGGTAGATGTCGAGCCGCGCGTGCGTCGCCTCCGGGACCGCGTCGAGCGGGAAGCGGTGGCGGGTGTCGGGTTGCAGGCGCGTGCGGGGCAGGAGCGGGAACTCCGCGCCGGTGCGCACGTCCCGCCCGGTGACCGACGCCCAGCCGGGCGCGTTGCCCTTGAAGTGCGTGGTGTCCAGCTCGGCCAGCCGCACCACGCCGGGCGCGGCCAGCCGCACCTCCACCCAGTCGTTGCCGTCGTCGCGGCGGCGCGCCGTCTCCCAGCCCTCGCCCATCACGGTGGCCTGGCCGGGTGCGATGAGGTTGCCGGGCGAGCCGTAGAACATGTCGCTGCACCCGGTCACCGCGGCCCCGTTCTCCAGCGCCGCCAGGTCCACCGCCTCGGGCAGCAGCAGCGCCGGGTCGGCCACGGGCTCGCCGAGGACCCGCAGCCTGGCCACGCCGCCGTCGGGGTGGATGGTCAGCCGCACGTGGGTGTACCGGCGCCCGGCGGCGACCTCGAAGAAGTTCTTCCGGTCGCCGCCCAGCGGCGACCGGGGCACCAGGACGTCCCAGTCGGTCAGCTCCGCCGGGTCCGGGTGGCCGACCGCCGAGGTGGCCTCGACCGAGGCGAACGGCGGGTAGTTGCCCTTGAAGAACGCCGTGTCGACCACCACCGCCTTGACCACGCCCGGCAGGCCGAGGCGGACGATCGCCGAGTCCTGCCCGGGTTCGCGCCGGCGACGGGTCTCCCAGCCGTCGTAGACCTGCCCCTTGTGGCCGAAGGTGTAGGTCCGGAACACCGGCTCGGCCCGCTTGATCAGGTTCTCCCGCTCGGCGAACAGCTCGTCGTTCGCCCACACCACGCTGCCGCCGAACTCGCGGCAGGCCAGGTCGGGCAGGTGGCTCAGGTCGGGCAGGGCGGCGTCGGGCAGGGTGGGGTCGGGTGCCTCGGTCATGCGTCTCCTCGGGTGAGCAACCGCCCGCGCGGCCGGTCGTCGATCGGCTGCCCGCGCAGCCACGTCCGCCGCACCACGCCGGCCAGCGGTCGGCCGTGGTAGGGCGTCACGGGGTTGCGGTGGTGCAGCGCGTCGCGGTCCACCACGAACGCGTCGTCCGGCGCGAACACGGCGAAGTCCGCGTCCGCGCCGGGCGCGATGCGCCCCTTGGTGGTCAGGCCGACCAGGTCGGCCGGGTTGGTGGCCATCCAGCGCACCACGGCGTGCAGGGTGTGGCCGCGCCGCCGGGCCTGGGTCCACACGGCGGGCAGGCCCAGCTGGAGGCTCGCGATGCCGCCCCACGCGGTGGCGAAGTCGCCCTCCTTGAGGTCCGGCGTGCACGGCGAGTGGTCGGTCACCACGAGGTCGACCACGCCCTCGCCGAGCGCCCGCCACAGCTCCTCGCGGTTGGCGGCGTCGCGGATCGGCGGGCAGCACTTGAACTCGGTGGCCGCGTCGCCGATCTCCTCGGCGACGAACGCCAGGTAGTGCGGGCAGGTCTCGGCGGTGACGGCGAGCCCGCGCGCCCTGGCGTCGCGGACGTGCGCCGCGCCGCGCCCGCTGGACAGGTGCAGCACGTGCAGCCGCGCCCCGGTCTCCCCGGCCAGCCGCACCACGGTGGCGATGGCGTTCGCCTCGGCCGCGTGCGGGCGGGAGTCGAGGAACGCCCGGTAGCCGGGGCCCGGCTCGGTGATGTCGTGCGGGTCCTCGGCGTGCACGATCGTGAGCGCGCCGCGCGGGCGCAGGACGTCCAGGGCGCGCCGCAGCCCGTCCTCCTCGACGTGCGGGAACTCGTCCACCCCGGAGTGCACGAGGAAGCACTTGAAGCCGAACACGCCCGCGTCGTGCAGCGGTCCGAGGTCGTCGAGGTTGTCCGGCACGATGCCGCCCCAGAACCCGACGTCGACGTGCGACCGGTCCCGCGCGACCTCCCGCTTGGCCTCCAGCGCGGCCACCGAGGTCGTCGGCGGCAGGCTGTTGAGCGGCATGTCGACGATGGTCGTCACACCGCCCGCCGCCGCGGCCCGGGTCGCCGTGGCGAAGCCCTCCCACTCGCCGCGGCCCGGCTCGTTCACGTGGACGTGCGTGTCGACCAGACCGGGCAGCAGCACCTCGTCGTCCGCCAGCTCGACGACCTCCGCCCCGTCCAGGCGGTCGGCCACGGCCACGATCCGGCCGTCCTCCACGCCCACGTCGGCCCGGCGCTCGCCGTCCGGGGTGATCACGCGGGCAGCGCGCAGCACCAGGTCCATGCCGATCACCTTCGCACCCGGCGGGGCCGCGGGTCGAGCCGTTGACATGCCCGGGAGGCGCTCGTACCGTCCCCCATTCCGGAAGTGACGTTCCGCCGTGCGGAAAGGAGCCGCAGTGCCCGAACGCGCCGGGTTCGACCTCACCGGTTTCAACACCGCGCCCGCGGACGTGCTGCGCCCCCTGCTCACCGAGTGCCTCGCGGTGCCGCGCTGGGTCGGCGCCGTGCTGGCCGGCCGGCCCTACGCCGACGTGGACGCCCTGCTCGACGCCTCCTCCCGCGCGGCCGACCTGTCGGACGACGAGGTGCGCGGCGCGCTCGCCGGGCACCCCCGGATCGGCGAACGGGCCCGGCACGGCGGGGTGTCGGCGCGGTGGTCGGCCGAGGAGCAGGCCGGTGCCGCCGCGTCGCCGGCCGACCGGCTCGCCGAGGCCAACGCCGCGTACGAGGACCGGTTCGGCCACATCTACCTGGTGTGCGCGACGGGGTTGTCCGGTGAGGAGGTCCTGGCCGACATCGCCGCGCGGACGACCGCCGAACCGGACGCCGAACTGCGCGTGGTGGCGCGGGAACTCGGGAAGATCGCCGCACTGCGGCTGCGGAAGGTGGTGGTGGCGTGAGCACGCTCTCCACGCACGTGCTCGACGCGGAGGCCGGTCGGCCGCGCGTCGGCGTGCCGGTCCGGTTGGAGCGCGACGGCGCGGTGCTCGCCGCCGGCCGCACGGACGACGACGGCCGGCTCCGGTTCGACGAGGAGCTGGACCCCGGCGTGCACCGGCTGGTGTTCGAGGTCGACACCCCGTTCTACCCGGAGATCACGATCACCTTCCGGGTCACCGAGGGGCACCTGCACGTGCCGATCCTGCTGAGCCCGTTCGCGTTCACGACGTACCGAGGGAGCTGACCGTGGGCATCGTCCTGGGGCCGAACCAGTACGGCAAGGCGGAGAACCGCCTGGTGGTCGTGTCGCGCGAGGGCGCCGTGCACACCATCAAGGACCTCACGGTCGGCACGTCCCTGCGCGGTGACCTGGCGGACACCCACCTCACCGGCGACAACTCCAAGGTGCTCGCGACCGACACGCAGAAGAACACCGTGCACGCCTTCGCCAAGCAGGCCCCGGTCGGCGAGATCGAGGACTTCGCGCTGCGCCTGGGCAGGCACTTCGTGTCCTCGCAGGAGGCGATCACCGGGGCGCGCGTGCTGGTCGACGAGCACTCGTGGCAGCGGATCGAGGGCAACGACCACTCGTTCACGGGTGGTTCCGCGGAGAAGCGCACGACCGCCGTGACGATCGACGGCGACCGCGCGTGGGTCGTGTCGGGCGTGCGCGACCTCGTGGTGCTCAAGACGACCGGCTCGGAGTTCCACGGCTTCCCGCGCGACGAGTACACGACGCTGGCCGAGACCGACGACCGCGTCCTGGCCACGTCGGTCACGGCGCGCTGGCGCTACCGCGCGGAGGTCGTCGACCGGGCCGTGGACGCCGACCGGGCGGGTGGCGCCGACCGGGCCGGGGGCGTCGACTGGGCCGGGTCGCACGCGGAGGTCCGGCGACTGCTGCTGGCCGCGTTCGCCGGGAAGCACAGCCTGTCGTTGCAGCAGACCCTGTACGCGATGGGCGAGGCCGTGCTGCTGGAGCGGCCCGAGGTCGCCGAGGTGCGGCTGTCGATGCCGAACAAGCACCACTTCGCGGTCGACCTGTCCCCGTTCGGGCTGGAGAACCACAACGAGGTCTTCCACGCCGCCGACCGCCCGTACGGCCTGATCGAAGGTTCCGTGCTGCGCGACGACGCCGAGGACGCGGGGCTCGCCTGGTACTCCCTGCCTGAGTTTTAAAGGGCCGGAGTTCCGGCGGGCCGGAGTTCTAGCCCGCCGGGTTCCCGGGGGTCGGCCGGATCGCGGCGTACAGCAGCATGTCGACCCGCCTCCCGCCGATCTCCTGGTGGCTGCGCAGCAGGCCCTCGCGCTCGTACCCGGCGGCCTCGGCGGTGCGGACCGACGCGGTGTTCCACGGTTCGACGTACAGCTCCACGCGGTGCAGCGCGGGGATCGTCCAGGCGAAGCGGGTCAGCGCGGTGAGGGCGCGGCCGGCGACGCCGCGGCCCCGGCTGCGGGGCGCGACCGAGTAGCCCGCCGAGGCCCGGCCGGCCGGGAGCCGGGCCAGCCACAGCCCCGCACCGCCCAGCGCCTCGTCGGTGTCCCGGTCGGCGACGCAGAACGAGTAGCCGTAGCCGGTGGCGAGGCGGTCGTGCTGCCGTTCGAGGTAGGCCGCGGCCTGCTCGCGGTCGGCGTTCGGGGGCAGGGTGCCGATGGTCGGCACGTACGGGTCCGTCGCGAGGTCCAGCACCATGTCCACGTCACGGGGCTCGAACGCGCGCAGGCGCACGTCCCCGAAGGCGGGGAGCGGTGACGGCATCACGAGCGGTTCCGGTTCCACCCCGCCGATCATGGTGCGGGACGGCCGCGCGGACCACCGGTTTTTCACGCCTCGTGCAGCGCCATCCGCTGCACCCGCCAGGCGTGGAACAGGTCGGCCTCGTCGTACCAGTCCACGGCGGTCGGCCGCCGCGCGGTGGCCAGGAACTCCAGCAGCACGTCGCGGAACAGCGGCAGGCGCAGGCCGACGCCCGGCGGGAAGTCGGTGTACTGCTCGTCGACGTACGGCGCGCCCGGGTCGCCCTTGGGCCACCCGGTGAAGTCGTCGTCCACGTAGTTGACGTAGCCCCACCCGCCGCGGACGGCGAGGACCAGGTTGTGGTCGCTCTCCCCCTCCGCGTCGAGGTCGCGCCCGAAGTGCTCCAGCATCCCGTCGTTGCACTCGGGCCTCGCCAGCGCGGCGATGAGCGCGTCCACGTCCGCCGCGCACGCCACGACCCGGTACCGGAACTCGGCCCGCTCCAGGTCCGGCAGCCCGGTCCACAACCCGGCCCGCATGGTCATGCCCCCACCATGGCCGGTCGGCGCCCGATCGGCCGCGCGGAACCGCGAGATCACCCGTTCCGGTGACCGCGCGGGCCGTTCGGGGCGGTCACGCGCGGCGGGCGAGCGCCTGGAGCTCGGGCACGTCCAGGCCGGTCGCGCGGCGCACCTCGTCCTCGCCGAGCGCGCCGCAGTCCAGGGCGCGGATGAACGACGACGACAGCGCCTGCGCCGTGGCGGGCTCGTCCAGCACGGACCCGCCCGCCCTCGTCGCGTACGCCCGCAGCCGCGCGGCGTCGGCGGCCAGGCCCTCCAGGTAGAAGGCGTGCACGGCGGCGTACCGGGTCACCAGCTGCGCCGGGTGCAGGTCCCAGCCCTGGTAGAAGCCGTGCTCCAGGGACCGGCGGACGAGCCCGTAGTGGGTGCGCCAGCCGTGCTCCACGTCGTCGCCGACGGGCAGCACGTTGGTCGAGCCGTCGGACACCGCGACGCCCGTGCCGGCCGCCGACACCTGCATGGCGTTGCGGGCGAAGTCGCACGCGCCGTGCGCGAGGTGCTGGTGCGCCGCGCCCAACCCGCAGGCCGCCGTGTAGTCGTAGGTGCCGAAGTGCAGGCCGCTGACCCGACCGCGACCGGCCTCGACGAACCGGGGGATCGCCAGGCGGCCCTCCCGGTCCACGACCGACTGCGTCGTCTCGACCTGGATCTCGAACCGCAGCGGCAGGCCGAGCAGGTCGAGCACGTCACCGAGCACCTCGACCTGCTCGACCGAGGTGACCTTCGGGAACGTGATCACGAACCCCTCGGGCGCGCCGCCCAGCGCGGTGAGGAACACGTCGAGCGTGCGGATGCCGCGCTCGCGCAGCACCCGCGTGTCGAACGACTTCATCCGCAGCCCGAACCGCAGCGGCGCCGCGCCCGAGTCCACCCAGTTCCGCACGACGAGCGCGGTCCGCTCGGCGTCGGCGTCCTCCTCGGCGTCGTCGCGCAGGCCGTAGCCGTCCTCGAAGTCGACCCGGAGGTCCTCCACCGGTTCGGCGGCGAGCTTGGCCCGCACCCGGTCGGGCAGTACGGCGGCCACCTCGTCCGGCAGGTCGAGGACGCGCCCCAGGTCGGGGTGCGCGTCCAGCGCGGCAAGCGCTTGCGCGCCCCAGTCCCGCACGGTGCCCGCGGTGACCCGGTCGGCGGGGACGTAGCAGGTGTGCACCGGCTGCCTGCCGACCGGGGACCGCTGCTCGACGTCCACCAGCCGCGCGGTGAGCGCCCGCACGGCGTCGGCCGGCAGCGACGTGCGCGGCACGTCAGATCCGCTCGTAGGCGGGCAGGGTCAGGAAGTCGACGAAGTCGTCGGACAGCGCGACCTGCTCGAACAGCTCCACGGCGGCGTCCAGGTGCCCGCCGTCGGGGTTCCCGCTCCCGCTGCCGGGGCGCTCGCCCTCCAGCCCGGCCCTGACCCGCGCCAGCACCTCGCGGACCAGGTCGGCGGTGACCGGCGTGCCGTCGTCGAGCACCACGTCGTTGTGCACCCACTGCCACAGCTGGGAGCGGGAGATCTCGGCGGTGGCGGCGTCCTCCATCAGGTTGTGGATGGCCGCCGCGCCGTTGCCGCCCAGCCACGACAGCAGGTAGCGCACGCCGACGTCCACGGCGGACTCGACGCCCGCGCGCGTCGCGGTCCCGCCGGCCGACGCGAAGTCCAGCAGCTGCGCGGCCGTCACGGACACCTCGGGTCGCAGCTCGTGCAGCTGGTTGGGGCGGTCCCCCAGCCGCTCGTCGAAGATCTCCCGGCACACCGGCACGAGGTCGGGGTGCGCGACCCACGAGCCGTCGAACCCGTCGCCCGCCTCGCGGGTCTTGTCCGCGCGCACCTTCGCCAGCGCGTTCTCCGTGACCTCGGGGTCGCGCCGGTTCGGGATGAACGCGGCCATGCCGCCGATGGCGAACGCGCCGCGCTTGTGGCACGTGCGCACCAGCAGCTCGGTGTAGGCGCGCATGAACGGCGCGGTCATGGTGATGCTGTTGCGGTCGGGCAGCACGGCGTCCGGGCCCGCGTCGCGGAAGTACTTGATGACGCTGAACAGGTAGTCCCAGCGGCCCGCGTTGAGCCCGGAGGCGTGGTCGCGCAGCTCGTGGAGGATCTCCTCCATCTCGAACGCGGCGGGGATCGTCTCGATCAACACGGTCGCGCGGACCGTGCCGTGCGGGACGCCGAGCCGTTCCTGCGCGGCGGTGAACACGTCGTTCCACAGCCGGGCTTCGAGGTGGCTCTCCATCTTCGGCAGGTAGTAGTACGGCCGGCCGAGGGCGGCGTTGTGGAAGAAGTGCAGGCCGAAGTCGACCAGCGCGCCGACTGCGGGCCTCCCGTCGACCTCCAGGTGCCGCTCGGGCAGGTGCCAGCCGCGCGGGCGGACCACGATCGCGGGGCGCGCCACGTCGTCGCGCAGGGCGTAGCGCTTGCCCTCGGGCGAGGTGAACCCGATCGTGCCGCGGGCCGCGTCGTAGAGGTTGACCTGGCCGGAGACGACGTTGCGCCAGTGCGGCGTGTTGGCGTCCTCCAGGTCGGCGAGCCACACCCGCGCGCCGGAGTTGAGCGCGTTGACGGTCATCTTGCGCTCGGTGGGGCCGGTGATCTCCACCCGCCGGTCGCGCAGCGGCTCGGGCGCTTCGGCGACCCGCCAGTCGCCGTCGCGGACGTCCTTCGTCTCCGGCAGGAACCCGAGCGGGCGGCGGTGCGCGCGGCGGGCGACCAGCTCGTCCCGCGTCGCGGCGAAGTCGCGGTGCAGGCCGGCCACGAACTCCAGCGCGTCCGGCGTGAGGATCTCGTCCCCGCGCTCCACATCGCCCCCGAGGACGCGAACACCGGACATGGAGGTCCACCTCGTTTCGACTCGGTTTCTACTTCGCGGACTATAGTTTCCGCAACGCGGAACGGCAATGAAGGAGCGATACCGTGGCACGAGAGTCGGGCGGCGGCGTCCAGTCGTTGCAGCGGGCCTTCGACCTGCTGGAACGCCTCGCGGACGCGGGCGGCGAGGCGAGCCTGTCCGAACTCGCCGCCACCTCCGGCCTGCCGCTGCCCACCATCCACCGGCTCATCCGCACCCTCGTCGCCCTGGGGTACGTGCGGCAGAACAGCAACCGCCGCTACACGCTCGGCTCACGCCTGATCCGGCTCGGCGAGACCGCGTCGCGGCAGTTCGGCACGTGGGCGCGGCCGTTCCTGGCGCGGCTCGTGGACCAGGTGGAGGAGACCGCGAACCTGGCCGTGCTGGACGGCGACGAGGTGGTGTACGTGGCGCAGGTGCCGTCGCGGCACTCGATGCGGATGTTCACCGAGGTGGGCCGCCGGCTGCTGCCGCACGGCACGGGCGTGGGCAAGGCGATGCTCGCCCAGCTGCCGCGCGACCGGGTGCGGGCGCTGCTGGCGCGCACCGGGCTGCCCGCGTACACGCCGAACACGATCACCGACGTCGACGTGCTGCTGGCGGAGCTGGACCGGATCGCCGAGCAGGGCTACGCGCTCGACGAGAGCGAGCAGGAGCTGGGCGTGCGCTGCATCGCCGTGCCGCTGCCGGGCGCCCCCACCCTGGCCGCCCTGTCGGTCTCGGGCCCGGACAGCAGGCTGACCAAGGAGTCGGTGGCCCGCATCCTCCCCGAAATCCTGACCACCGCCCACCACCTCACCACCCACCCCTGACCCGCGAGAGTCCAACGCCCAGGACCCGAGAGTCCAACCCTCAGGTCGCGAGAGTCCAACGCCCAG
>NZ_JBPKJK010000096.1:0-34625 GCF_051756985.1 Saccharothrix sabaoui | reverse complement strand
TCGTGACCACCCCGGCCCAGGTGGTCGACGCGGTCCAGGAGGCGGTCACCGCCGGCAAGAGGGAACGGCTCGTGCGGCCCGCTACCGGGAGGTGGTGCGCCGGGTTCCGCCGAGGTCCGGCTCGCCCCGGTCGGGGCACAGCCCCCGCCCGACGTCGTGCAGGCGCTCCCGCGACGACGCGGGAGCGACCCGCGGCGCGGCGTCCTCGGTGTACCCCGACGAGACCGCCGCGGCGGTCAACCGACCACCACGAGGCACACGCTCCCCCACGCCCATGCCACTGATCCCCCACCAGTCCCGCGTCGGTGCCGACGCACTCGCGGCCCATAACCGAGCAGCGCTCGCAGACCGTAATACACGACGGCCCCTTCGTCACCGTTCTGTCAGGGTGACCACAGCCCGCGAGCACGGCCCCCGCCCGCGAGCGTCCCGCCCGCGGGACGGGCTGGCTCGTCCGCCGTCCTCGACGGCGTGACCGGGTCAAGCTCCGCGCCGGTCCTCCGCACCCGCCGTCGACGCCCGCGCCCGCGCCAGGACCTCCTCCTCCGCCAACGCCGTGGGCGGGTGGTGGCTCAGGCACAGGGGCACCCGGATCTTGGACATGCCCGTGCCCTCCGTGGCCCCGTAGAAATGACCGGCGGGCAGGCGGGAGATGTCGTCGACCCGGCCGCCCTTCGCCCGCGCCAGGTCGGTGGCCGCCTGGATCTGCACGGGCGCGTTGAGCAGGCCGAAGAACTGCGTCGCGGCGTTGCCGGAGACCACGTTGTGCAGCGCCTTGGGCGCCTGCGTCGCGTAGACCATGCCCAGCCCGTACTTCCGCGCCTGCGACGCCAGGGTCAGCGTGCTCTGGGTGGACGCGGTCGTGGTGCGCGAGGACACGAACGTCTGGGCCTCGTCCAGCACGAACAACCCGCCCAGCGGCCGGTCCCGGGCGGGGTTGCGCTTGACCCAGGAGAACAGGGCGAGCTGGAGCTGGTTGACGAAGGTCTGCCGCTGGTCGTCGTTGGGCAGGCCGATGCAGCTGACCACCGACACCCTGGCCCGCTTGCCGGGCGGCGGGGTGAGCAGCACACCGGGGTCCATCCGTTCACCGGCCCCGCCGAACACCGGGTCGTTGATCATCTCGGCGTTGAGGCCGTCGGCCATGTCGGCGGCGAGGCGCGGCGCGTCCCGCACGGTGCTGACCTCGGGCGGGAGGTCGGCCAGGAACGCGAGGAAGTCCCGCAGCTCGCCTCCCCCGGCGCGGACGAAGCGCGCCAGGGCCTGCGTGAGGACGGCCTTGCCGGTGGTGGCCCGGCGCCCGCCGAGGTTGACGCGGGGCACCAGCCCGGCCACGGCGGCGTCGATCGCGGCGCGGAACTCGTCCGGGTCGTCGGGTTCGCGGTCGAAGCCGGGCAACGGGTCGAGCGTGAGCGGCCTGCCCGCCTCGCGCCGGGGCGTCCAGACCACCACGTCGGTGTCGCGCAGGTAGCGGTCGGCGCGCTCGGCGTCACCGGGTTCCCAGAGCGCGGGCGGGGACGGCCAGGGGTCGCCCAGCCGGGCGAGGTCGTTGTTGGTGTCGATGAGGATCGAGGAGACCCCGTGCAGGGCGACCTCCTCGACCAGCCGGCGCAGCAGCACGGTCTTGCCCGAACCGCTGCCGGCGAAGACGACGGTGTGCTTGCGCAGCAGGGCGAGCGGCACGGTGAACGGCGTGCCGGTCACGACACCGGTGCCCAGGCGCACGCCCGGTTCACCGGTGACCGCCTCCTCGACAGCGTCGTCGGGAGTGGCGGTGACGTCGGAAGTGGCGGTGACGTCGGCCAGCGTGCCGCTGATCCCCGGCCACTCGGACACCGGCTCGGGTTCGTCGTGACGAGGTTCTTCGTGACGGGGGTCGTCGTGACGGGGGTCGTCGTGGCTACCCTGCGGTACCGGCGCCGCCGCGAAGTCGTCGAGATCCGCCAGTGCCGTCGTCAGCAGCTGCGAGGAGGACGCGGGACGACGGTCGAGCAGCCACGGCAGGAACCCCGGCGGTGACTGGTCGCGCATCTTCTCCAGCGCGGTGAACAGGCGCAGGTCGCTCTCCGCGACCGGCAGGACCAGGCCGCCGTCCGCGCGGAACGCCTCCACCGCCGCGGTGGTGGCCGGCCCGCCGGAGAAGGGCGCGTTGCGCAGCACGACCAGGTGCCGCTTGTCGTCGCCCCGCCGGAGTTCCGCTTCCAGCTGGGCCGACTTGAGCCGCGCGAGCACGGCGCGGGCGTGGGTGTGGGCGATGGCGCGGAAGCTCCAGTGGACCTCGCCCTCGCGGGCCTCGTCGACGGTGAGGCGCAGCCGGGCGTGCAGGGGCGGGTTGCCGCCGCGCGACGCGTCGACGGTCAGCACCGGGCCGTCGGCGCCCCGTTCGAGCACGAAGCAGTGCAGGGCGGCACCGAGCAGCGCCTGCACGCGCTCGTCCTCCCGGTGCTGGTCCAGCGGGGCGAGGACGTCGGCGGTGTCGCGCAGCCGGTCGAACAGCGCGTCGAGGTCGTCCGCCTCCCGCGACACCACGGCGGGCTGGGCCGCGGGCTCGGGCGCGGCGGTGGCGAAGTCCCGCAGCTCCTCGACCTCGTCGTGGGCGAGGCACCGGCGGATGTGCTCGTCGACGCGTTGCAGGAGCCGCCGGGGCGTCCAGTTGGCCACGTCCGCCCCCGTGAACGCCGACGGGTGGACGGGCCAGGTCGCGTGCGGCGGGGTGAAGCCGATCTCGCCGTAGAGGCCGCCCAGGTGCCGCTCCACGATGGCGGTGGCCACCGCCGCGCTGGGCATGGCGGTGCGCAGGTCGAGCACGCGGAACCGGTCGGCCGCGGAGTGGACGGCGTGGTGCTCGACCAGGTCCCACGAGCGCGGCAGGCAGGCCACCACCACGATGGTGCGCCGGGTCTCCTCCCGCACCCGCATGAGCCCGTCGGCCAGGCGGTCGACCAGGGCCTCCTCCCCCGGCGCGTCGGCGGCCTGGGTGATGACGCTGTCGATCTGGTCGACGGCCACGACGACCGGGCCGATCAGCGCGAAGATCCTGGACAGGTCGCCGAGCAGCAGCTGCGGCGGCCGGGACGGCGCGCGGAACCCCCACTCCGCCCGGTCGGCGGGCTCGACGCCGTCGGGCAGGACCAGGTAGGCGTTGCCCGCCTCCCACGCCTTGCCCTTCGCCCGGTACAGGACCAGCGCCCGCAGCGTGTCCTGGCACTCGACGGCGACCTGGGGGTCGAGGGAGCGCAGCCCGTCGAGCAGGTCGTCGACGTCCTGCCTGCGCACCGGCAGGGTGCCGGTGAGGCGCAGGCCGGTCTCCCGGTCCTGGCCGGTGAGGCGGGCGAGCTCGCCGAGCAGGTGCCCCAGCTGCCCGCCCTGGCGGTCGAGCAGGCCGCCCACCACGCCGTGCACCGCGCCCGCCCAGAACGAGTGGCCGTCGAGGAGCTTGAGCAGGAAGAACGACCCGCCCTGCTGCTGCACGTGCTGCCTGAGCCAGCCCAGCATGTGCGTCTTGCCCACGCCGCGCTCACCGCGCAGCACGATGCCCATCGGGCTGACCTTCGGGCGTCGTCCGGCCGAGGCGACAGCCTGGGTGACGGCGTCGACGGCGCGCGGGTGCAGGCCGTCGACGTGGTGGTCCATGGGGCTCCAGATGTCGTCCGGCGTCACGGCCCAGCCGAACTGCACCGACGACAGCGCGTGGCGCTCCTCCTCGTTCACCCGGCCGCCTCGATCGCCAGGGTGTGCCGGGGACTGCCGCCGAGCACCAGCGCCGCCCGCCGGTCGGCCTCGGTGAGCGACCTCTGGTCCGCCTCGCCCCGCAGGTGGACGTCGTCCCGGTCCGCGAGGGCCGTCAACGCCCGGTCGAGCCGGTCGGCCGGCACGTCGTCGAGGTGTTCGCGCAGGGAGCGGAGGGACACCGCGTCGCCGGGCCGGGGAGCGAGCACGCGGTAAGCCGCCTCGACCCGGTGCCCCAGGTCCGGGCTGAAAAGCTCGCCGAGGCTGCCACCGGTGGCCTCCAGGTGACGGCGCAACCCGGCCAGCAGCACGTAGAGCGCCCCACCGGCGTACCCGGCCCGAGGAGGACGCGAAGCCGACAGCTCGGCCCCGCACCGCACCGCGCCCTCGTCCGTGAGGTCGTGCACGTAAGCGCGCCCCACCTTGGTGCTGACCACCAGCCCGAGGTCGTTGAGGCGGCGGCGGTGGACGCCGTCGAGGGTGAACCCGGCCAGCTCCCGCAGCTCGGCGTTGGTCAACTCGCGGGCCTCCGCCATCAACACCAACAACGCGGCGCGCTCGCGCAAGCCCAACCGTTCCTCGGACATCCCCGTTCCGTTCCCGCGGTCATCCGCGTCCTAGGTCGACGCGTCCCCCGGTGGTCGCACGCGTCGAGCACGGTTCACCTTCCGAGCGGGTCACACCCCCGAACGGACCGAGGTCGCACTGTACGCGCGAGCGATCCCGGCGAGTCGTCCACTCGCGGCATGACCGGCGACACGACCTCTGATCGATCCGGGTTCCGGCCTGCGGGGAACCGCGCTCAGTCGTCCCCCACCACCTCGTCGTCGAGCACCTCGGCGCCGTCCCACACGAACCGGGCGGTCGTGACGGCGTCGTCGTCGCCACCGCTGATCAGCTGGTGGATCGCGATGCCGTCCAGCTCGCGGTAGGTGCACCACTCGTGGTCGGAGGTGAGGACCAGGTCGAGGTCCAGCGCCGACAGCAGTGCGAACACCTGGCCGCGGTTGACGCTGTCGACACCGACGAAGACCTCGTCCAGCAGGATGACCCGCGGCGCTCCGGCGACGGCCTGGTAGTGGGCGGCCACGGCGGCGAACAGCGGCAGGTGCAGCGCGATCGCCTTCTCACCGCCCGACAGCGCACCGTGGAGCTTCTTGGTCAGGGGCTGCCAGCCCGTCCCGTTCATGCGGTCGACCTTCACCACGAACCTGTGCCAGGCCGTGTAGTCGAACACCTGCCCCAGTTGCTGCTCCCAGTTGGTGGCCGTCTCGTCGCCCTTGGCCTGTTCGACCCGGTCCCGGAAGAACCGGTGCAGCGACTCGCGGTCCTCCTCGGTCAACCGCACCGGGTCCTTGAGCAGGAGGTCACGCGCCGCTTTCGTGCCCGGTGGCAGCTCGGGCGAGACCTCCCACACCAACCGCACCGCCACCTTCGAGGCGGTGCGCACGCGCTCCAGGCGGGCGTTCATGCCGTCGACCAGGTCGTGCGCCTGCCGTATCCGGGCGGCGAGGTGGCGGCGCGTGTCCCCCGTGAGGGTCCGGTCGAACAGCTCGCGCTCCTGCCCGGTGATGTCCTCCCTGCTGCGTTCCGCGTCGGACCGCAGGAGGTCGTGCAGCGCCGAGGCGCCGATCCTCACCCCGTCCACCACCGCCGAGAAGACCTGGACGTCCTCGTCGGAGTCGAGTTCGAGGTCGGCCCGACCGCCCAGCACCTCGCGGGAGGCGTGCACCTCCTCCGCCAACCGGTGTGCGGCGTCGCCGAGGTTCTTGGGCGAGTGGGGCAGCGTCGGCCACGCGGCCGCGATCGACCTCGCCGCGTCCAGCGCCGCCCGGACACCGCTCGACGCCGTCAGCACCTGCCGGAACGCGGGCAGGTCGTCCAGACCGCTGTCGGCGGGCAGGCTGCCGTCCGACAGGTGCCGGAACCGCGCCGCAGCCTGGTCGCGCACCTCGGTGGCGCGGTCGCGGTCACGTGCGTCGGTGGCCCGCTGGGCGGTGAGCTCCCCCAGGCGCACGGCCAGGGTGCCGATCCCCTTCCGGTTGGCGCTCGCCTCGCGCCTGACCGAGTCCAGCTGCTCGCGCAGCGCGGCGAGTTCGTCCAGCACCTGCCGGTAGTCGACGCCGATGGTGCCCTCCACGGCGTCCAGCTCGCTGTCGAGCCCGCGGGCCGCGGCTTCGGCGGCGTCCGCCTCGTCCTCGCGCTGTTCGGCGGCGAGCCGGGACCGCTGGGCCTGTGCGGCGGTCCGGTCCGCTTCACGACGTGCCGTGAGCAGGGCTGCGTGCTCGTCGATCCAGGCGTCGGACGCGGTCCGGAAGGCGTCCGCGGCGGCCATGACGGCGGTGAGCGCGTTCCGCTCGGCGGGCAGGCCGTGTTCGGCTGCCGTAGTGGTCAGCGCGCGCAGGGCGCGGTCCACGCGCCGCTCGCCCTTCGCCAGGCCGTCCAGTGACCGCCGGACCACGCCGTCGGCGCTGTGGACCGCTGAATCCGCCCGGGTCAGGTCCTCCAGCGCCGCGTTCGCGCCGGTGTGGTCGGGCCGGGCGCGCCGGTCGGCCTCGACGTCGGACCTGCGTTCGGCCAGCGACCGCGAAGCGGCCACGTGCGTTCCGATCAGCTCCTCCGACGCGACGATCCGCTCGCGCAGTTCGGCCAAGCGGCGCTGCCGGGCCCGCTGCCTGGCGAGCGCGCCGATGTGCGCGGCCTCGTCCTTGCGCCAAGTGCCGCGCAGGTTGCCCACGCGCCAACCACCGTCGGCCCCGATGGCGACC
The DNA here is from genome assembly GCF_051756985.1 of Saccharothrix sabaoui. NCBI lineage: Bacteria > Bacillati > Actinomycetota > Actinomycetes > Pseudonocardiales > Pseudonocardiaceae > Saccharothrix > Saccharothrix sabaoui. The sequence goes on along the minus strand of NZ_JBPKJK010000096.1, from coordinate 28,128 downwards.
GGGTGGGCTCCGGGCAGCTCCTCCCCGTAGGCCACGCCACCGAGCAGGCGTGCGACGACGTCGGCGGCCACGGGCGCGTCGGCCTCGGGTACGAGGACGTCGGTGAGCGAGCGCCCCGGTGCCGACGGCACGGCACCCGGTACGGCGAACGTGTCGTGCCCGGCGACCGCGCCGTCGTGGCCGACCCAGGCGTCCAGGAGCCCGGACGCCTGGAGCGCGGCCTCCACGGACGCGCGGACGTCGTCGGGCACCGCGTCGGCGAAGCGGACCAGGCGCCACAGCGGCGCGCCGGTCATGGCCCCGCGGTCCGCGGTGCGCGTGTGCGGTGGCCGGGGAGGCAGGTCCTCCTCGGCCAGCAGCCGCCGGACCTCGTCGCGCAGGGCGTCCCGCTCACGCCCGGCGCTCTCCAGCGCCGTCCCGACCAGGGTCTCTTCCCGGGTGATGGCGTCCAGCACGCGGCTCGCGGCGGAGTCGACCTCGGTCAGCACGGCGGTCTCCGACGCCGCGAGGTCCGCCAGTGCCCCCGGGTCGGCGAAGGTCAGCTCACGGCAGCCGGCCGCCCACGCCAGGACGGCGGCCCGGAGCTCCGCGAGCGCGGCCCCACGCCGGTCGGCGAACCCGGCCCGCTGTTCGGTGGCCTCCGCCAGGGCTTCCCGTGCCTCGTCGAGCGCCCGTTCCGCGTCCTGCCTGCTGTTGACCGCGACCTCGTGCTCGTTGAGCGCGGCGCGCACGGCCTCGACCTGTTCGGCACGTGCCTGGACCGCGGCGCGCAGCAGGGCCCGCGACCGCGAGGGGTCGGCGAGGACGCGGGTGATCTCGGCGTGCACCGAGGCGAGACCGACGCGGGCGGCGGCGGTCGAGGCGCCCTCGGCCAGCGCTCCCGCGGTCGCGGCCCGTGCCTCCGCGTGCCGGGCGGCGGTGTCGGCCGCTTCCGCGTCGGTCCGGGCGATTCGGCGGTGGCGGGCCGCGTCGGCGCGCCACCTCCCGGCGGTCGCACGAGCCTCGCGCACGCGGGTCCGCAGCCGGTCGAGCTGTTCCCCCCTCCGGTACGCCTCGCTGCCGGTCAGGCCCTGGATGCGCCCCTCCGCCTCGACGATGCGCTGCTCCAGCAGCTCGCCGCGTTCTTCGGCCTCCTGCTTGCGCAGCGCGGCGCGGCGGTGCTCGTCCTCCGAGAGTTTCGCGGCGTCCGCGAGGTTGCCCAGCTCCGTGGTGGCGGAGATCAGCCTCGCCGCCGCGGCGCGCAGCACGCGCTGCGCGTACGCGCGTTGCCTGGTCCTGAGGTGCTGCGCGGCCTGCACCTCGGCGTCGAGGCGGTTGAGCTGTTCACGCTGCCGGTCCAGGCGCTCGAAGCCCTCGGCGAGGTCGCTGATCTCCGCCTCGCCCAGCGGCGGCAGCGCCTTGGACAGCAACGTGGACAGCAGCCCGGGGTCGAGCCGCTGGGAGAGCTTCGGCGTGCGGAGCTGGAGCAGGGCCGTGATGAGCGCGTCGTAGCGCTGCTCGCTCAGACCGGGGAACAGGGTCGAGCGCACGGCCGCCCGGTAGTCGGCCGCGCTCTGGTGCAGCGTGCCCCGGTCGCCGAGCGCGGCTTCCAGGGCCTTGCCGGTGAGGGGTGCGCTGTTCGGGTCGGTGAGGTCTAGGCCGCCCGGCACGCCGATGCGCTGCCCGGTGGTGAAGTAGTCCGGGTGCACCGCGGTGGTGTGCCTGGTCGCGGCCAGCCGCGCGCCGCAGGAGAACCACTCGTCCGGCGAGCCGTCCGCGCCGGGGAAGCGGAACTCCAGCCACACGTACCCGACCCTGGTGGTGCCGGTCGCCCCTTCCCCCATCAGGTTCCAGTGCATGGTGCGCTCGGACGTGCCGAACGTGGAGAGCCGGTTGGCGCGCAGGTTGGCGTCGAACAGGAACGGCAGGAGCAGTTCCAGCGCCTTCGACTTGCCGGTGCCGTTGGGGCCGCGCAGCAGCAACCGCCCCTTGTGGAACCTGAAGACCTCGTCGTAGTAGCGCCACACGTTCAGGATCCCGGCGCGTTCGGGTACCCACCTGGCCACCGCCCCCGGCGCGTCGCCGCTCTCCGCGCGCGGCAGCCCGGTCACCGTCACGACCCCTCCTCGACGTCGTCGGCACTCGTCCGGGTCACCGCGTAGCGGTGGGCGGCGGGCCGGGCGCGCACGACACCGCTGTCGAGCCGGACGAGGCCGAACGCCCTGAGCACGTCCAGCGCGTCGGCGACCAGCCTCGTGGCCCCGTCCTCGCCGCGGTACCCCTTGGCCCACCGGGGGAAGCGGCCGAGCAGCGCGTCGGCCTCGGCGCGCAACTGCTCCACGGCGACCTGCCCGTCCCCGGCCGTGATCACGTCGAGGAGCAGCAGGGCGGCGACCTTGGCGTTGCCGGAGTCGTCGGGGAACCGGCTGTCCGTGGCCACGCCGTCCGGGTCGATCAGCATGACGCCTTCGGCACGTTCCTCCACCAGCAACCCCGCCTGGTCGGCGGCCCGGCGCACGAGCTGCCCGCCGGTCGGTGACGACAGGTAGGCCCGTTCCGCGGGTGTCAGGTCGTCGCGGTGCACGACCGGGTCGTCGACCAGCTTGCGGAACACGGAGTGCCTCAGCCACAGGTTGCGCTGGACCTCGGACACCGGCTCGTCGGCGTCGCCGTAACGCCGTTCGCGGGACAACCGGGTCAGCAGCTCGGTGAAGCGCGGCGGCACCTCGCCGATGTGCGACTCCCCCGAGGGGACCGCGACCTGCGACGCGCCGACCGGGGTCGCCAACAGGCGCATGAGCAGCGTCGCGTCCACCCGGTAGAGGACCTTCGCGTCGGCGGAGTCCACGAACGACTCGGTGGCGCCGTCCACCACCTCGACCGCGCCGACCGACTCCAGCAGTCGCAGCGCGTCGACGAACGCCATCCGCTCGGCGCGGTTGGCCGTGTCGAACGGCGGCAGCACGGGGTCCGCGGCCGACGCCTGGACGACGCGGTCCGCCAGCAGCCCGACCGTGGTCACCGGCACCCCCAGCAGCTCGGCGGCCACCACGCACAGCAGGGTGTACCGGCGGCGGTCGAACGGCGCCCGCCCCGTGCGGTGCCGTCGCGCCGGGCGGGTGGGGTCGGTGGCGACCCGGACCTTGGCCAACCGCGCGTACCCCAGGCGCGGTTCGACGACCAGCGACCACCCGCAGTAGTAGTCGAACCACTTCTCGACGGGTTCGCGCCGCCTGCGCACGAGGTCGAAGGCCTCCGGCGCGGCCCCGGCTCCGATCAGCGGTGTCGCCAGCAGCAGGCGGATCGCCCGCGCGACCTCCTCGCGCTCCGCGATGACCAGCTGGTTCGCCAGGTTGCTCATCCGGTCGCCACCCCTTCGGCAGCCCTCCGCGGCCGCTGCGCCGCACGACCACCCGGCGTGCGGATCTCGACGTCGTAGTCAGGGCCGGTGAACACGCCGCGCGGGGTCCTGAGCACCGCCTGCTCGCGGTGCGCCCCCGGCGGCCTCAGCAGGATCTCCACCCGCCCGTCACCCGTGGTGGCCCGGTGGACGCCGTGCCGGTCCGGTGCCGCGGCCAAGGCCCGCCCGAGCAGGTCGAGCAGCCGGTCGAGCACCTCGTGGTCCAACCGCCCGAACTGGGACAACCTCGTGCCACCACCGGTGTCCAGCCGGTCCCACGCGGCCTTCAGCGCGGCCCGCTCCGCACGGGCCGCCCCGGTGCGCGCCGCCTTGACCGCGGCCACGTCGCGCACCCGCCCGGTGCGGCTGAACCGCTCGGTCCGCCCCGCGCTGCGCAGCAACGCCGACACCTCCACCGGTGGCGCGTCGGCCCACCGGGCGGACGACCCCACGAGCTCCGGGTCGGGGTGCGCGAGGTGCGCGTGGCGGGCCGAGCCGAGCCCGAAGGCGGTCGACCACAGCAGGTGCAGGTCCTCCTCCGCCGGCGCGACCGCGAACCAGCGCGCCAGCTCGCGGAAGTCCGCCGCCGCACTGGTCGACCTGCGCCTGGACTCGGTGATCCGGTCGAGCACCTGCAGCAACGCGATGATCGCGCGCCTGGCGACCACGAACAGCTGCTGCACCCTGGGCGCGCCGCCGCCCGCCGGCAGGAACCACGCGCGCAACCCTTCCCACCTGGCCCGGCGCAGCTCCAGCCACGCCACCGCCGGATCGCCCCCCGAGGTGGGCGGGAGTTCGGCGCCCACCAGCGCGCGGTGGTGCAGGAGGGCCACTCCCCGTTCCTCGACCAGCTCGACCCGGTTGGCGATCACGTGCGCCCGCTGCTCCAGGTTCGTGGTGAACTCCTGGAGGTACGCCACGGTCGCCGACTTGACCTCGCGGAACGTCTCCTGATCGGCCCCCTCGGCCCGCAGCAGGCGCTGCAGCTCGCCGTTGAACTGCTTGGTGTTGCCCCGCAACGCCTCCAAGTGCCCCTCCAGCTCGACCAGCGTGCTGAAGACCCGGCGATCCGGCACACCGGCATCGCCCAGCTGCGCGACCAGCTCCCCGAGCCGGTCCGCGATCGCGTCGAGCACCGCCGTCTGGAGCGCGCCCGTCGAGGCCAGCACGGCCATCGCGTGCACCACACCGGCCAGGGCGGCTTCACCGCGCCTGGTCAACGAGTACTGGAGGTTGCGCCGCTCGTACTCGTCGGCGGTCCGGTAGTCCTCGGCGTGGTTCTGGGTGACGTCGAGCAGCCCCCAGCCGCGCAGGCGCCCCAGTGCCCCGGTCAGGTCCTCGTCGTCCAGCGGGTCGAGCCACCCCACCGAGCGGAGCCTCGCCCGCACGTCGTCCAGCCCGAGAGCGGTCTCCAACCGCTCGTTGGCCTCACCGAACGCGTGCAGGACCGCCACGTACAGCTCGGCCCGCTCGCCCGTGGCGAACCGGAACATCTCCGGCGGCACGCGCATGGCCTCCAAGAGCACCCTCCTCCCACCGGTCGAGCACGCTACGGCAGATCGCCGGCACCCCGTCCGCACTCGTCGAGCTCGTCCAACAGCCGCGCGGTGACCCGCTCCTCCGGGACCGCCAGCCCGTGCTCGCGCATCGCGTCCGCCAACCCACCGTCCCACGGCGCCTCGGTGACCCGCCCCACCGGTGTGCCGACGCGTGCGCCGCCCAGCCCCAACAGGTAGTCGTCGGTGGCCATGCGCCACGGCACGGCACCGGTGCGCGCCATCACGTGCGCGGCGATCCGCACGCCCTCGCCGTCAAGGTCCCCGTGGTGGTGGAGGGTCGCCCCGGCCGTCGTCAGACCGCGCAGGAACACGACCACCGCGCTGTTGGGCCAGCCGGACGTGCACACCACCGGCGGGCACGAAGCACCGAACCGGGCCGCCGCCACCGCGAGCACGCTCGGGTTCTCGAACACCCACACGTCCCCGGGTGTCCCGACGAACGACGTCGCGCGGACCTGCGCCAACGTCAGGGCCGCGACGTGCCCCGCGTCGGCGCACACGCGCAGCACACCGCCCCCGACACCACCCAGCCGCAGGCCGGCGACCAGGACGGTCGAGGACAACTCGTCCTCGACCACCCCGGCGCGCTCCCACAGCGCCCGCCGCTCCTGCGCGCCCCCCGGCAGGTCGACGCCGTAGAGCGTCGCCAGCGCCCGCTGGACCAGCCCGGCGCACCGCGTTCCCTCGTCCAGGGCGTGCGGATCGCCGAGGACGGCCTCTGCCAGCACCGGCAGCGGCACACCCGTCGCGGGCAACGCGGCGACGACCCGCAGTGCCCGGTCGAGCTCACCGCGGGTGCGCTCGACCGAACCGCCGACGAGCCCGGCCCGCCGAACGGCGTCCACCCAGTCCCGCAGCGCCGGCTGGGCCGTCACCACGGGGTGCTCGGCCAGCCACGCCCACAGCTCGGAGCGGGCACCGGTGGCGAGCGCCCGGCGTCCGGCCCGGTCGTCCAGCGGGCCCAGCAGGGCCACGACGACCTCGCGCACCCCCGTCCCCACGGACTCCCGGAGCAGCTCGTCGAGCCCGGCCACCGACACCGTCGCGTACCGGCCCGGCAGTCGATCGGCCCCCAGCAGATCGGCCACGGCCGACCGCTCCTCCTCGTCGAGGGGGCCGACCTTCACCCGGCTGACCGGCCGCCCCGACGACAACCGGTCGTGCACGGCCCGCCACAGGGGCCGCAGGGCGACGGAGTCGAGCCCGTTCACCGAACGCCCCGTCAGAGCCCACCTCCGCGGACCCCAGCCGGGACGACGTACCCCAGCTTGAGCAGGGCTTTGCGGAACTTCGGCTCCTGCTCCGGCCGGACGGCGAGGTGGCGGTCACCGATCGGGCGGCACAGCGCGCGAGTCGCGCGGTCACGGGTGATCAACGCGGCGAGCGCGGGATCGGCGCACTCGATGACGCGGACGTGGCCGAGATCGGTCAGCCGCGAGCCCCGCCGCTCGACGTCCGCGACCAGCGTGCGCACGGCGTCGGGCAGGTCGTGCCCGGTCCGCGCGGTGAGGAAGTCGACGAACTCGCCGAGGTCGCGGCCGTTGTCGAGCGCCCTGAGCAGACCGGCGGCCGACACCGCCCAGACCCGGTCGGCGGTCTGCTCCGCGTGGGCGGACAGGACGAGCCGGTCCGCGGCGTCGAGGTCACCCGTGGCGACGACGTCGAGATTGGGCAGCACCTTCAACGGCCGGTCCCCGACGATCTTGGACTCAGGCGGTCGGTACGTGTCGGTCAGCCCGAGGGCATAGGCACCCAGCGCGGTGAGCCTGATCGCCACGAGTCCGTCGTAGCGGCTCAGCGCGTCGAGGTCGTCGCCACCCCAGTTGTCGACGTAGTCGTCGCGCGCACCGCGTGGGTCGACGTAGTCGAGGTCGACCAACCCGAGGGTGCCCGCGTACTCGAACAGCACGGCCAGGGTGTAGCGACCTTCGAGGAGTTCCCAGTCGTGGTGCCCTTCGTAGCCGAGGCTGCCGTACTCCGGGTCCACCAGGTAGAGCTTCCACAGCGCCCTGTCCGTGCGGGCGATGGTGGGGCTCATGTTGCCGCGCCGCATGGCGGCGAACAGGAAGTCCACGTCGACCCACTTGTCCTGCGGGCAGCCGGCCAGCGCCGCGGCGACCGCCTGCCGCCGGGTCTTGGCCGCGGTGAGCACGTTGCGCGCCTGCTGCCCCTTGACCTGCTCGACCCGGCTGAACTCGTCGATCACCGCGTGGGTGAGCCAGCGCCGCCACAGGCCCCGGACGGCCTCGGCGGACGGCTTCCCGAGCACCGCACGGCCCTTCGGGGTCAACCGGAGCCGGGTGCCGTCGAGTGTCGCCAGGCCACCGGCCTGGACCAGCAGCGGCCACGCGAACGCCGCGATGGGCTCGTCGGGGTAGAAGTCACCGCGCACCAGGTGCGCGCCGACGGCGCGAACGCTCGCAGCCGACGGACGACCGGTCTTGTCACTGCACCTCACCTGCCCGGCCGCGCACAGTTCGAGCACGGCGCGCAGGTTGGCCGGCGCTTCCTCCTCGGTGAACCGCACCTGCTCAGGCGAGGAGTCCACCAGGTCCACCTCCTTCACCCAGCGCCACCCGGTTCGATCGGCCCACGCCACGAGGTTCCCACACCCGGTGACGGGACTTCTCACGAGCACGGCACGTCGGGAAGTGCGTGGGCGGTAACGGGTGGCGATCCGGCGGCGATGATCGAGCGATCAGCGGGTTCCGCCGTTGCGCGCACCTGCGGGAGGAGATCGCATGCAGGACCCTTCGGATTCGCTGGAGACCGCCGAGCCCGAGGAGGGCGGCCGGAGCGGTACCACCGACCCACCTGTCGCGGACGATCCGGCGTCCGACCCGGACATCGACTCGACGACGACGTCGACGTTCCTGGTGGAGGTGCTCCCAGGGGTGGCTGTCGTCGCCGGTGAGGTCCCACCGGAGCTGAAGCCCGACCTGATCGACTTCGGGATCGTGCCGGCTGCCGACCGCAAGCAGGTCTCGGCGGTCCTCGCCTCGATCGGGAACGCGGCGACCGTGGTCGGCAACCTGGGAAACGCGTTCGCCGGCGTGCAGGGGCTCTACAGGATCGGCGGCACGGCTCAGGCCCTGCTGAACAACGGCGCGGCGCTCGCCGTGAAGGACGGCGGGAACCTCGGAGCGGTGGTGGTGCGCGGCCGCATCGTGCACCAGGCCCGCTTCTACGCCGTGAACGCGGTGAGCATGGCGCGAGTCGCGGCCTCGATCGGGCCGGCGCTGGCCATGATCGGTCTCCAGATGATGCTGAGTGAGCTCTCCAGCCTCGTCAGGACCAACCGCGCGGTGACGAATCAGGTCCTCACCACCATCCGCAAGGAGCAGTGGGCCGAACTGACGGGGCTCGCCGCCGCCGTCGACCGCGCGGTCGACCAGGCGCGGGAGATCGAGTCGGTCCCGACGTCCTTGTGGGAGGACGTCGCGGGCAGCGGAGCACTGGTGCAGAAGCAGCTTGAGCTCTACCGGAGGAACGTCCGCGACCACGTCGGGCACACCAGTCGGGCCGACGCACGCAGCCACCGCGGTTATCTGCGGACGAACGCCGAGGCGATCGCCTTCGACGTGCACGCCCTCCTGTCCTCCCTCAAGGCGTGGACCGGGTACCACGCGCTCCGCGCCGCAAGGGCGAGGGCCGCCGGCCGCGAAGACGCCGCCGAGGCGCACTACGCCGAGGTCATCGCGCGCGACACCCGCGCGGAGTTCGACTCCGCCCTCGCCGAGGCGACGAGCCTCGTGGACGCGCTGACGCGGGAGCTGCGGATCACCGCCGAGCTCCGCGGCCCCGACACGTGGCCGCTGCTGGGGATGCGGAAGGACGTGAAGGCGGTCCGCGAAGTCTCCGCCCGGCTCCTGGAGGTGATCGAGCCTCTCGCCGACGCCCTCCACCCACCGGCTCCTCCGCTCAAGGCTCCCGACATCGTCTGCGCACCCGAATCGCTGGACCCAGCGCCGTACCTCCGCATCCTGCGATGGCTCTTCGAGGACGGCGAGGCCCTGCGCGTCCTCGGCTTCCCCGACCAGCTCGACACCCTCGACCCCATTTCCGCGATCGTCGGCGGAGCGATGGAGAAGCTGGCGGCGGCGATGGACAAGGGCCCGGCGAAGACACTGGTCGCCGTCACGGATCGCCGCATCATCACGGCCAAGACAGATGCGTTCCTGGAGCAAGCCGAGATCCGTCAGGACATCCCGACCGACCAGGTGCGATACGTTCGAGCAACTACGCAGGACAGGAGCTCGCGCTCGGCGATCGACCTCATCACGCGCGACGAGAACATCCGGTGGCTCTTCCACGCCGACGTCGACAACACTCAGGTGGACGCGCTAGCCGCCGTGCTCGCCGAGTCGATGACGATCCCGGACTCCGAACGCGACGAGCTCCAACGGCGGCGCCACGCCTCCATCGAGCCGGGCGGGAAGAGCGACGGCACCGACACCAGCTCTACCGAACCGACTGAATCCGAATCCACGACCTGACCACCGCCCCACACATCAGGACGCGAGGTTCAAAACCCATCATTCCTGATCCTTGCGCCCAAGACGGACGTGCGTACCGTCGGTCCACCGCAGCTGCGGACCTACGCCGCCCCCCAAGACCGTTCCACTACCCGGAAGCTCTGTCCAGCTCGCTGTCGCGGCTCCGCGACCGCCACCTGTCGGCTCGGCGCTACCCTCTCGTCTCGGTCGAGCCGTGTCGGATCCCGGCTCGGCCCCACCGGAACGACTGCGGCACGAAGGGACGACGAGTGGCGAAGCCCGCGAGGCGCGTGACCGGTCGGTGGCGGATCGTGGAGATGGACCAGTGGGACCAGGACGCCATCGACCTCGTCGAGCCCGGATTCATCGAGTTCACGCGAGGCGGAACCGGCGAGTTCGGCTTCATCGCCGTCAACGGGTGGATGGACTGCCGCTGGAGCGAGCGCGACGGCCGGCCCTTCGTCGAGTTCACCTGGGAGGGCAACGACGAGATGGACCAGGCCAGTGGACGCGGCTGGGCCGTCCTCGCCGAGGACGACACGCTCACCGGACACCTGTTCTTCCACCTGGGAGACGACTCGGGCTTCCGCGCGGCACCGTTCCCCGGGACCAGAGCGCGAGGCGGGCGTTGAGCGAGTACCAGTACTACGAGTTCGCCGCGCTGGACCAGCCGCTCGACGCGCAAGCCCAAGCCGAGGTCCGCGCCCTGTCCACCCGCGCGCGGATCACCGCCACCGGCTTCACCAACGAGTACGAGTGGGGCAATTTCCGCGGCGACCCGAACCGACTGGTGGAACGCCACTACGACGCGCACCTCTACCTCGCCAACTGGGGCACCCGACGCCTCCTGCTGCGCCTGCCACGCACCCTGCTCGACCTGGACACCGTCGAGCCCTACCTCGTCGACGGGCAGTTCGACGCCTGGACGACGGACACCCACCTCATCGTCGACCTGAGCAACCACGACGAAACCGGCGACTGGGACTACGAGCCACAAGGAGCACTGTCCGCCATCGTCGGCGTGCGGAACGAACTCGCCACCGGCGACCACCGCGCGCTGTACCTGGCATGGCTCGCCGGGTACGGCACCTGGGAACGCGACGAGGAAGCATTCGACCGCGACGCCGACGACGCCCCGGAACCACCCGTACCCGCCGGACTGCGCACACCCACCGCAGCACAGCGCGCCCTGGCCGACTTCCTCCGCCTCGACGACGACCTGCTCGCGGTCGCCGCCGAGACGAGCCCACCGCGCGACGAGACCACCGATGACCCCGAACGCCTCGCTGCCTGGGTAGCGGACCTACCCGGTACCGAGAAGGACCACCTGCTGCTGCGCGTCCTCCAAAACCAGGCCGCGACCGTCCGGGGGGAGCTGCTGCGCCGGTTCCACGACCACACCCCACCCGCCACCGCACCGCCGCAACGCACGGTCGGCGAACTCCTTGACGCGACCGCGCGCAGGCGCGCCGAACGACAGCAGCGGGAAAAGTCGAAGCGCGCCGAGGAGAAAGCCCGTCGCGAACGCGACCGAGCCCTCGCCCGTGAGCAGCGGCTGGACGAACTGGCGCAGGACGAGCAAGCCGCCTGGGCACGCGTCGACGCCCTGATCGCCACCCGCAAACCCGCCGACTACGACGCCGCCGTCGCACTCCTCGTAGACCTGCGAACCCTGGCCGATCGCGAAAACCGACCACACGACTTCACCCAACGTCACGCGGCCCTGCGCCAAACGCACAAGAACAAGCCCAGCCTGAACGCCCGCCTGGCACGCGCCAACCTGTAACCGACCGACCCGCCACAGGAACACCCACCCCGACAATCGACCGTCATCGCGGGCAAGGCGAGCGCGGTGTCACGGCGCGCTCACCGACTCGGCCGCGCCGTCGTGCGCGATGGCCACCGCCACCCACGAACGGCTGACGACACTTCACGCTAAGCAGCGAAATTTTCCAAAATTTCCAACTCACAGTCTACAGCGAACACAAGTCAAGATCCTCTACCGACCATACAACTGCAGGTCAACGAATGATTCGAATGAGCTTCCCACTTAAGGAGCCAGGCGAATCTGAACCTCCGACCCTCATACCGTCAGCATGGTCCACCAAGCGCCCCCGGCCAGCATAAACTGAGAACCAGCAGGTCAGCCGGTGTCGTTCACCGCCGTTTGAAGCCGTCGCATGTCGTTCAACTCCACCGCCTGCTCCAGATTTGCTTCACATATCACAGCGTGAATGAAGACAGAGGCCGGACTCGAACATCGAACATGTGTTCCCCACGTGCGGTATTGCAGTTGGTCCACAATCGCAGCGCAGACGCCAACCACCCGGTCAATCGTGCGCCCGATCGTGCCATGCCGCAGCCGTCGCCTCGTCCGCAAACCCGGAGCATGCCGGATCGTCCGGGCCATAGATGGCCTGGAACTCCTCATCCCACGCGTCGCCGCTGTCGCCGCGGCACCGGCCCTGCCGGCGAACGAGAGGAAGCCTGCACGCTCGTCGCACGCGACCCGGCACTCGCACGGGACCTCCGGATCGGCCGACCAAACCTGCCACGGGAATACAACGACGGCGACCTGCTCCACATCAACACCGCACCATCCGGCCCCGACGACGCGGACGCCGCAACCACGCCGCCCGCATCCCCGAGAAAGTCTGGGCCGAGTCCGCCGAGGTGCTGCGCATCGCCGACCAGGTCGCCGCCTTCTACGGACCCGTCGGAGCCGTGCTCGTCATCACCGCAGGCTGGACCGGCGCACGCTGGGGCGAACTGACCGGCCTGCAACGCCACAACCTGCACCTCTTCGACGACGACACAGGCTTCCTCATCATCGCCCCCCAGAACGGCGCCCTGCACGAATCCGCCGGCGGCAAGCTCTGGCTCGGCCAGCCCAAGACCGACGCCTCCGCCCGCACCATCACCCTCAACCAGCCCCGCGCCCTCCTGCGCCTCCAACCTGACCTTCCACGGACTGCGCCACAGCCACAAGACCTGGATGATCGACGACACCATCTCGAGATCGCCCAGTCACTCCGACTCGGCCACATCCTCAAGACCCCGTCCAACGCACCTGCTCCCACGTCGCCCCTGAAGCCACCAGCCGCCTGCTCCAGTGCCTCCAGGACCGCTGGGACAAGGCCGTCGTCGACGTCGGTGACAGCACCTGGCGCAGGATGGCGTAGCCATGCACGGTCTCCTCATCTATTACTTCAGCGGCGACAACCGCGCCGACGAGCCGGTTACCGTCGACTCCGAAGCCGTCCTCGACGATGTACTGACCGACATCCTGGCCAACCCGCAGTCACATCCGATCGTGGTGTACACCCAGAACCGACCAATGGTCGGCCCGGCCGAGTCGCCCGACCACCAACTCAAGTTCGACCTCGACATCCAGCACCACGTCGCCGCTGTTCACCTGTTCGGGCCGACAGACTTCCTGCCGGACAAGGCGACGAGTGGCGCGGAAAACACTGCGGCATGGATCGCCCTGCCCGGCAGACCGACACCTGGGTTCCTAGCGGCGCGACGCTCTACATCGACAGGGACACTCGCACCGCGTTTCCCGAAGAAGCCACTCTGCCGTTGAACCTGCTCCGCGAACTCCTGCACGAATTCATGCTGATCGGCAAACGCCCCGTATGCGTCGACTGGCAGCAGACCGACATCTTCCAGGGCAGTGACCGGTGTAGTTCCTCGCCGAGTTCACGGTTGTGAAGCGACGGACGAACACTCCGACATGACTGAACCGGCCGGTGCCTGACTCGGCCACGCGATTCGCCGACGCACCCAAGTCGGCCTCGGACGGACCGGCGGTCGTGGGTCTCCAGGAGAGGTGGCACGTCGGTTCTTGGTGCCGTGGCGCGTGCTGGTCAGAACGACCCGGCTTTGGACGTTCGGCTGCCCACTTGGGCGGCGGGGGCGGAAGTAAACCGGACGTCGGTGCTCTCCCCCGTGACCGTGACCGACACCCGGTCCCCTACCGGCACCTGCTCCACCCTGATGGGCAGGTGATAGTTCCAGCCGCGCACCTCCACGTCGTCGACCGCGGCGAACCTGAGGTGGAACCGGACCCAGTCGTGCTCGGGCGGCGCGTCCCACGTCCGGCGGGCGGCTTCGTCCAGCGGTCCTTCGAAGGACGCGGTGACGGCTTGGTCGCGTTCGTCCCAGTGCAGGGCGTAGAGATCGAACGCCGACAAGTCAGATGTGCTCATGGTAGGTGTCGGTCTCCGGTCCGGGGACTGCCGTGTACAGCCGCTGGTCCAACCTGCTCGTGAACTCGTGCGGCCCGTCGTCCACCGCGTCCGGGGGCGAATTGTGGGCGCTGACCTTGCCGAAGCGGAACTGCTCGGCGCACGTCAGCGTCAGGCGCAGCGACTCGCCGGTCACCGACACGGCCAGTCGGGCTCGCGGGCGTTGTTCGAACTCGACCGAGACGGTGGCGGGCAGCGCGGCACCGGACAGCCGGACGTCGTCGACCGCCAGGAACCCCAGGTGCGCCTGCACGCGGCTGTAGCCGGGCACGTCCGAGGCGACGGGCAGGTCGACGCGCAGCGTGCAGCCGGGCCCGCGGCGCTCGAAACGGATCGATCGCAGCACCGCGCCGGTGAAGTCCGGTCCCTGCGGGTAGAACCGGGCCAGCAGCTTGGCGTCATTGGGCAGGAGTCGGTCTGCCCAGGCTGGGGTTGTAATAGTAGTGCTCCTGCGCTCCGGGGACTTGGCCGTTGCGGGTGTTCTCGTAGGGTCGCACATGGACGTGCGGGGGTTGGTCGCCCACTCCGCCCTCACCGAACTGGTGACCGGTGTAGTGGTCCTGGAACACGATCAGCTCGTCCCTGTTGTTGAGGTAGATCTCCTCGGGAAAGAAGACAGGCTGGTGGTTTTCCATGATCTGCCGGCCGCTCGGCGTGGTGGACGGCACCATGCGGCTGTCGAGGGGCTCCGAACCCGGCGGGACACCGGCGTCGGCGAGGGCCTGCTGCTTGGCCTCGTCACCGCTGACGTCGCAGCCCTGCAGGCCGAGCGGGTCGATCTGCCTGGTCGGGTTGGGCACGTAGGCGCCGGGGTTGACCGACGGCACCAGCCCCAGCGGGTCGGGTGAGGCGTACCGCCCGGTTTCCGGGTCGTAGTAGCGGAAGTGGTTGTAGTGCCAGCCGGTCTCCGGGTCGTGGTACTGGCCCGGGAACCTCAGCGGGCAGGCCGTCTCGCCCGCCTGGGACAGCGTCCGCCCCCAGAGGGTGCTCGTGCGCCGCCAGCCGACCTCGCCGCGGGCGTCGACCAGTTCGGTCGGGCTGCCGACGACGTCCGCCACGATCGCGTAGAAGCGCCGGTCGACCTCGTCCTGGTCGACCTGGGCGACCGGGGTGACCGATCCCGGCTGGTACTCCCAGGTGCTGCTCGTGCCGCTGCTGTGGGCGTGCTCGACCAATCGCGTGCCGTCCCAGGTGAAGTCGAACCGCTCCACGGGGTTGCCGGCCACGTCGAACCGCTCCTTCGCGATCCGCCTGCCCATCGGGTCGTAGCGGTACCGCCAGGTGGTGCCGTCGGGTGTGGTCACGCCGGTGAGCCGGTCCTCGGCGTCCCAGGTGAAGCGCCACAGGCGCACCTGCCCCGACAGCGTGCGGTGCCGCCGTTGCACCACGCGGCCCTGCCGGTCGTGGACGTAGGAGGTGCGGCCGGCACTGCGCAGGCGCGTGGCGGCGTACTCGCGCGGCCCTTCGGACCCGTGGTCCGCGACCGGCAGGTCGGCACGGGTGATGTTGCCGACCGGGTCGTAGTCGTAGCGCTCGGACCAGCCCTGTCCCTGCACGGAGACGACGCGTCCGCGCCGGTCGAGCGCGAACCGGCGCTCGCCGGCCGGGTCGGCGATCCCCTCGACGTGGCCGTCCGGCCGGTACCTCCAACTGCGGTGGGTGATCGGCTGCTTGGCCGCGACGACCTGTCCGGTCAGCTGGTGGGCGGGCGACCACGACTGGGTGACGGTGAGTTCGCCCAGGCTCCGCTCGACCTGGCGGCCCAGCGGGTCGTGCCGGAAGGCGAGGCTGCCACCGGTCGCGTGCAGCGCCACCGGGTTGCCCGCCGCGTCGTACTCCCAGGCGGAGGTCACACCCGCCGCGGTCTCGCGGAACACGCGCCTGCCGACGGCGTCGAATCCCGACCGGACGGTCCGCCCGGCGACGGTTTCCGCGAGCACGCGCCCGCGGGCGTCCCGCTCGTAGACGACCTCGGTGTCCGGGTTGGTCGCCCGGACCACGCGACCGCAGCGATCGCGGTCGAAAGTGGTCGTCCCGGCGGGTGTGCGCTTCGCGACCACGTCGCCGTGGACGTCGCGCTCGTAGACGACCGTCTCACCCATGCCGTTGGTGCGGGTGGACAGCCTGCCGGCGGCGTCGTGGGTGTAGGTGAGCACCCGGCCGTCGAAGTCCACCTCACGACGCAGGCGGCCGGCGGCGTCGTACTCGTAGCGCCAGCTCAACCCGTGCGGGCCGACGACCTCGACGAGCCGGAGTTCCGTGTCGTACGCGTACGACGTGCGGGCCCCGTCCGGAGCGGTGCGGGCCGCCGGGAGGTCGAAGAACGTGAACTCCGTGCGGGTGACCTGCCCGAGCGCGTCGACGTGCTCGACCTGGTTGCCCTCGCCGTCGTAGTGCCACCGCTCGGTGCTGCCGTCGGGGCGGGTGCGCGCCAGCAGCTTGCCCTCCACGGTCCAGCTGTACCGGGTGGTGCCGCCGAGCGCGTCGGTCGTGGCGGCCACGCGGCCGAAGGCGTCCCGCTGGTGGCGGGTGGTGGCGCCGAGCGGGTCGGTGATCGCGCTGATCAGCCCGGCGTCGTCCGTCTCGTACCGCGTGACGTGGCCGAGCGGGTCGGTGGTGCGGCTGAGGTGGCCGCGTTCGTCGTACTCGAACCTCGTGGTGGCGCCGGCCGGGTCCGTTTCGGTCACCAGGTTGCCGTGGGCGTCGTACTCGCGCAGCCACCTGCCGCCCGCGGGGTCGGCGACCTCTGTCGCCAGGCCCGCGCCGGCATAGGCGGCGGTGACCGTCGTCCCGTCCGGCCTGGTGATCGTGGTGACGTCGCCCTCGTCGTCGTAGGCGTAGCGGGTGGTGCGGCCGAGCGGGTCGGTCACGGCCAGCGGCCGGTCGTAGCGGTCCCACTCGCGGGTGGTCACGGCGCCGAGCGGGTCGATCTGCCGCACCACCTGGCCGAGCTCGTTGAGCTCGTAGGTGGTCGTGCCGCCCAGGGTGTCGGTGTGCGTGGTGCGGCGGTCCTCGTAGGCGAACGTGCCGTTGAGCGCCCCGCCGGAACCGATGGTCGTGGTGGCCCGGCCCTGCTCGTCGTAGACGTACCGGTACCAGACGCCGTTGCGGTCGGTCCAGGACGTGAGCCTGCCGTCCTCGTCGTGGGTGAAGCGCAACGCGGCGCCGGACGAGTTGGTCACTTCGGACAGCTGTCCCGCGTCGTCGTAGGAGTAGCGCGTCAGGGTGATCGGCTCGGGCGTGGAGGTCAGCCGCAGCGCCGTCACCCGTCCGTCGGTCGTGTCGACCGCGACCTCGTACCCGCCGGAGTGGCGCAACCGGGTCGGCAGGCCCTCGTCGTCGTGGTCGACGAGGATCTCACCGCCCGCCCGCCGCCGGACGGCCGTCAGCGGCAGCGTCGAGCGCGCGTCCCACTCCGCGCCGACGGGCTGGAACTCCCACGCCAGCCCTCGCTGCGGGTGCACCACCTCGTAGCCCGCGCCGCTGCGCCGCAGCGCCAACCGCGGACCGAAGTCGGGCAGCACGGTTTCGGCGCCGTCCGGCTTGGGGAAGCGCAGCAGGCGGCCGTCGTCCGTCGCCAGCCAGACGTGGACCGGGCCGACCTCGACCCGCTGGTCCAGCGTGGAGGCCCAGGACGGACCGAACAACCGTCCGGCCCGGTAGGAGGACTGGTGGTGCCGGGAGAACACGAGCGGCAGCAGGCCGGGCAACGTGGCATCGGTCTGCGACAGCACCACCTCACCCGTGGCGACGTCGATCGGGTCGTCCTCGCAGAACGGCCGGTCGGCCGACTGGGAGGCGTTGTGCGGGTCGTCCACCGTGCTGTCGATGTCGCCGTCGCGCTGCCCGCTGTTCCCGGTGCGGTCGGTCTGCCGAGGGCCTTCCGGGGACGTGGTGGGTGTCGCGCCGTCCGGACTGGTGGTGTCGGGAGTGGCAGGGCTGCCCGGCGTGCTGGTCGTCGAGGGGGTGGTGGTGCCGGCGGGCGAGGTCGTGCCGGAGGGCGAGGTCGTGCCCGGTGCGCCGGCCGGGCTGGTGGTGCCGTCCGGGCCCTTGACGGTGGGTGCGTCGGGTGCGCTGGGTGCGCCGGCCGGGCTGGTGGCGCCGGGGGTGCCCGGGCCGTCGGCTTTGCGGCCGAGCCTGCCCAGCTTTTCCATGATCTCGCCGAGCTTGTCGAGGACCTTGCGGATGCGGGGGGTGACGTTGCCGATGGTCTTGACGAGCTTGCGGACCAGGTCGGAGATGCGGTTGCAGACCCGGGCGATGGTGGAGGCGGCCTGCGCGACGATCACCGGCGTGGCCAGGCCGAGGGTGGCGACGGCTTCCAGTGCCCAGGCGATGAGCTTGCCGACGACCTCGGCGACCAGGTCGCGGATGATCTCGCGGACGGCGGCGACGACCTCGCCCATGACCATCACGCCGACCCCCACGCCCTCGGCCAGGGTCGCGGCACCGGCGATGGCGTCGGCGGTCTGGGCGGCGTGGCCGCGGTAGGCGTCGGCGGCGTGACCCTGCCAGCCGGCAGCGTCCTGGGTGCCGAGTTCCTCGGCGACGCGGGCGACCTCGGCGGCGACGTTGGACCAGGTCTCGCTGAAGGAGCGGATCACCGGCGGGTCGCCGGCGAACCAGTCCAACGCCTCCTTGAGGGGCTGGACGTGCTCGATCAGCCAGCCCACCCCGTAGGAGGCGACGGTGCCGATCGGGTCGATGACCATCGACAGCACTTCCAACCCGACACCGACGCCGCCGAGACCGGCCTCGACCCAACTGCCGTCGGAGATGCCGCTCGCCAGGTCCGCGGCGGACTCGGCGATGCCGATGCCGGTGACCGCGGTGGTGTCGTCCTGGGGCGCTGCGATCAGCGGGTTGTTCACCGGTTCATCCCGTCGAAGCGGCTGGACTCACCGGTCTCCTGCTCGTCGTAGGCACGGGAGGTTTCACGCAGGTTCGCGGCGTTGTCGGCCACCGTCTCCGCCGCCTTGGTCAGGGCCTGCACCCCCATCTCCTCGAAGGGCTGCAACAGCATGGCGAACGGCTGGCAGACCACGCCGTAGGCGGAGTCGTTCATCGCCACTGTCCGCGCGGCGTCCGCGGCGGTGCGCAGCCGGTCCGCCAAACCGTCGACCCGTCCGGCCAAGGCCGTGATCTCCCCGGTGAGAACCTCGTAGCCCGTCATCGCTTCACCCCAGGTAGCTGTCGTCGCTGAAGTCATCGCCATCGCCGCGGCGCGGTCGGTGTGGCGGAACGGGAGGGGTGTCCGGCTCGACCTGCGGGAAGTTGCGCTCGGCGGTGGCCACGATGTGCTGTCCCGATGCGGTCCCCCCGACCGTCTCCCCCACGATCCGGGCCAACTCGGCCGGGTAGGCGGCTTGGGCCTGGCGCATCGCCTCCATCACCGCCGCCGCGATCTGCTCCGGGCGCAGCCGCGACACCGCCTCGGTCATGGACACGTCACTGGGGATGCCGTTGGGGCCGACGGTCACGCTGACCGCTCCACCGGCGGCCGACCGGGTGAGCGAGATCCGCTCGACCTCCTGCCGCATCGACTCGTACCGCGCCGCCTTCTGCTCGGCGTCGCGCTCCCAGTCGTCCACCAGGCGCTGCACGTTGGCCAACGGATCAGTCATCGGCTTTTCCCTCCGGCGACGTGAAAACCGCGCCACGCTACCCCGTGCGGGACGGCACCCGAGGTGGTTTCGCTCCCGAAACGCCGGTTCAGCCCAACGGCGTGGCCCGAGCCGTCGTGTGACGGGTAGGCGGTGATGATCGGTTGGACGGTGTCATGACAGACATCCCGCAGCCCACAACCGCACCCGCCCGCGGGTACACCGGGAATTGGTCAACGATCGGCCCGGCTCAGCGACAACGTGACCTTACGCACCCGCAGAGAACTGGAGCACAACGCTGACAACATTTCGTCCGGAGCGACCGCCTGCTCCGGATTTGCTCCAACTCGGCCACCGCAGTCCACAGCGGACGCAAAGCAAGATCGCCCGCCACCTGCATCAACGCAGGTCAGCGGGCGATTCTCATACGATATTCGATTGTGGAGCTGAGGGGACTCGAACCCCTGACCCTCACACTGCCAGTGTGATGCGCTACCAGCTGCGCCACAGCCCCTTGCTTCGCACGGTCCCACCGGGGTTTCAGGCCCGCCGTTCTCGTGTGGCAATACCGTACAACACGGGGTGCCCCCGAGTGAAATCGGGGGGTCCCCCAACGCGTCTTGGCTGCTAGCGGGCTTGGGGTGGGGTCACTTGAGGAGGTTGGTCAGCCAGTTCTCGTCACCGAAGTCGATGACCTGGCCGTCCTTCATCACGGTGGGCGTGCCCTTGAAGTCGCCGGTGCCCTTGGCGGCGTCCAGCTCGGCCTGGGCCTCGGCGACGTGCTTGTCGCCCTCGACGCACTGCTTGAACGCGTCACCGGTGATGCCGAGGTCGGTGCCGAGCTTCACCAGCTCCTCCTTGGTGTACCCGGGACCGCCTTCCTCGGGCTGGGCGGCGAACAGCGACTCGTGGTACTCCCAGAACTTGCCCTCGTCGGTCGCGCACAGCGCGGCGTTGGCCGAGTCGCGCGAGTAGCCCTCCGGGTCGGAGTAGCGGATGAGGAAGGGCAGGGCGTGGTAGCGCACGCGCAGCGCGCCCGCTTCGATCTCCTGCTTGATGCGGGGGCCGTAGACCTTCTTGAACTGGCCGCACGCCGGGCAGAGGAAGTCCTCGTACAGGTCGATCGTGGCCTTCGCCGACTCCTCGCCGACGACGACGACCCCGCCTTCGCGCTCGACCGGCGCGGACACGCCCGTCAGGTCGGCCGGCGGCTTGAGCGCGTCGTCCGCGGAGTCCTTGTTCGCGGTCCAGACGACCCCGCCGATCACGACCAGCGCGAGCACCACGACGACCGCGACCCCGATGACGACCTTGTTCCGGTCGCCGGAGGAACCCCGTGCCGCCACGACCGCCTTGGTCGCCCGCTGCTCCTGCTTCTTCTTCCGAGCGTTGCGCTCAGCGCCACCCACGTCGTCTGTCCTTCCCGGTCCGCCTGCGCCCGCAGGCTACCGAGGGATGCTGAGCAAAAGCTGAGTGCGATCACGCGTCCGGCTGACGCGGACGTCCGGCCACGCGCTCGCCGACCGGCACCTCGGGGCCCTCGTCCAGGGTGCCGCACTCGTTCGCGACGTCCGACGCGACGTGCGACTCCTCGGTGCGGGGCAGGGTCTCGGGGGCGAACAGCCAGAAGATCAGGGCGAGGCCCGCGATGGCACCCGTCAGCGTGAAGGCGGCCTGGTAGGAGAAGTGGTCCACGAGGACGCCCGCGAGGAGCGGGCCGACGATGGCGCCGCAGTCGGCGACCATCTGGAACGCGGCGAGCACGGGGCCGCCCTTGGCCTTGGCACCGATGACGTCGGCCACGACGGCGTTCTGCGGCGGGTTGAGCAGCCCGGCCCCGACGCCCGCGACGAGCGAGGCGACCATGAACAGCGGCACGTCGGTGGTGAACCCGAGCCACACGGTGCCGAAGCAGGACACGGCGAGCCCGGCGATGGCCATGGGTTTGCGGCCGACGGTGTCGGACAGCTTGCCGGAGATCATGAGCACGGCCGCGTTGCCGACGGCGAACACGGACAGCGAGATGCCGGCCATGGCGGGTGTGCTGCGCAGCGCCTCGACGACGAACAGGGGCACGAGCGAGATCCGCACGCCGAACACGGCCCAGCCGTTGGCGAAGCCGGAGGCGAGCGCGGCCCGGTAGGCGGGGGAGCGGACGGCGTCGCGCACGGTCATCGACGGCTGCGCGGCGGAGGTGTCGAGGGCGGTGAGCGTGGACCGGCGCAGGAACCACCAGACGACGAGGGCGGCGATGACGAGCGCGACGGCGTAGGCGACGAACGGCGCCTGGATGGAGATCTCGACGAGGGCCGCGCCGACGATGGGGCCGGCGATGTTGCCGAGCAGGAACCCGGTGGCCCACACGCCGGAGGCGCGGCCGCGCAGGGCGGCGGGCGTGATGCGGATCAGCAGGCCGACGGCGGAGACGGTGAACATGGTGGAGCCGATGCCCGCGAAGCAGCGGAACAGGATGAGCTGCCAGTAGGCGGTGGCGAAGCCGCACGCGCCGGTGCCGACGGCGACGATGAGGATGCCGACGATGTAGACCCAGGTCTCGCCGAACCGGTTGACCAGGCGTCCGCTCACGGGCGCGAACAGCAGTCTGACCAGGGCGAACGAGCTGACGACGGCGGACACGGCGAACGTGCCGACGTCGAAGCTCTTGGCGTAGGCGGGCAGCACGGGCGCGACGATGCCGAAGCCGATCGCGATGATGAAGCTCGCCGCGACGAGGACCCACACCTCGTTGGGCAGCCGGGGTTTCGCCTTGACGTCGTTCCCCAGCACGTGAGCCCCTCTCAGCAGTCCTTTAGCCCTGCTAAGGATATGCCTCGGGGCAAGGGATTACTCAATCGAGCAGTTCATCGACCCTCCGCGCGTAGGCGGTCACCGGGTAGCAGACCTCGAAACCGCACGCCTCGGCGAACCGCTCCCCCGCGCCGCCCTCCGCCACGTGCGCGGCCACGAGCAGCGCCCCGGCGTCGGCCAGCACGGTCACCAGCCCGCCGACCAGCGCCCCGCCGACGCCGCGCCGCCGCCGGGCCGGGCGCACGACGACGTGCTCCACCAGGCCGACGCCGCGTTCGCCGAACCCGGAGGCGAACCCGGCGACCCGGTCGCCGTCGTCCACCACGAGGAACGCGCACCTCGGGTCGTCCAGCCGCTGCCCGAGGTGCCGCAGCAGCCGCGCGGCGTCCGCGCCGAGGTCGTCGGCGAGCAGCTCGGCCACGCCCGGCAGGTCGGCGTCGGTCGCGCGCCGGACGTCCGACGAGGAGCGGGGCGTCCCCCGGTGCACGACGACCAGCGCCTCCTCCACGGCGTGCCAGCCGGTGTCGTCGGCCAGGCCCTCGATCTCGGCCACGGTCGTCGGCGACGCGTACAGCACGGCCTCGGCCCGGCCCACATCGGCGAACGTCCGCTCCAGCCTCATCAGGGTGCCCGCGACCTCGGCGGACGACCCGTACACGGCGCACGCGTGGTTGCCGGTGGGCAGCGGGTCGTCGGGGTTCACCACGACCTGGGCGACGCCGACGCGGCCGACCCTGCCGTAGCGGACGGCGCCGGACGCGAGCCTGGCGGTCTCGACGAGCCCGGCGAGGTCGCGGGCCCGGTAGGGGTCGAGCAGGTCGGGGTCGTCGGGGTCGTGCAGCGGGTCAACCACCCGGTCAGCCTCGCACCCCGGCCGGCCCCGCACCTCCCGGCCCTCCCGCGCCGCGGGGCGCGTGCCGAGTCGCCACCTCCCCCGTGCGGCCGGGTTGGCACACTGCCCCACCGTGGAGCTCCCGAACCTGCCGATCCGGCCGATGCTGGGCGAGATCGCGGGCACCCTGGCCGGGCACGGCACCGCGGTGCTGGTCGCGCCGCCCGGCACCGGCAAGACGACGCTCGTCCCGCTGGCCCTGGAGGGCCGGGTGGTGGTCGCCGAACCGCGCAGGCTGGCGGCCCGCGCGGCGGCGGCGCGGATGGCGTCCCTGCTGGGCGAGCCGGTCGGCCGCACGGTCGGCTACGCGGTGCGCGGCGACCGCAGGACGTCGAAGGACACCCGGATCGAGGTGGTCACGTCCGGCCTGCTGGTGCGGCGGTTGCAGCACGACCCGGAGCTGGCGGGCGTGGACGTCGTGCTGCTCGACGAGTGCCACGAGCGGCACCTGGACGCGGACCTGCTGCTGGCGCTGCTGCTCGACGCGCGGGCGGGCCTGCGCCCGGACCTGCGGTTGCTGGCGACGTCCGCGACGGTCGCCGCGGACCGGCTGGCCGAGCTGCTGGGCGACGCGCCCGTGCTGCGGGTGGAGGCGCGGACGTTCCCGGTGGACGTGGCGCACACCCCGCCGGCCCGGGGTGAGCGCGTGGAGGCGGCGGTGGCCCGCGCGGTCCGGCGGGCGCTGGTGGAGGGGGACGGCGACGTGCTGGCGTTCCTGCCGGGCGTGGCGGAGATCCGGCGGTGCGCGGGCCTGATCGGCGGTGACGTGGACGTGCTGCCGCTGCACGGCAGGCTCGCCGCGTCCGCGCAGGACGACGCGCTCACGCCGGGTCCGCGCCGGCGGGTCGTGCTGGCCACGGCGGTCGCCGAGTCGAGCCTGACCGTGCCGGGCGTGCGGTCGGTGGTGGACTCGGGCCTGGCGCGGGTGCCGAGGGTGGACCACCGGCGCGGCCTGTCGGGCCTGGCCACGGTGCGGGTGAGCGCGGCGGTGGCGGACCAGCGGGCGGGCCGGGCGGGGCGCGAGGCGCCGGGCCGGGTCTACCGGTGCTGGCCGGCGCACGAGCACAGCACGCTGCCGCGCTACCCGGAGCCGGAGATCCGCACCGCCGACCTGACCCGGTTGGCGCTGGAGCTGGCCTGCTGGGGCGTGCCGGACGGCGAGGGCCTGGCCTGGTGGGACGCCCCGCCGCCGGGCGCCCTGGACGCGGGCCGCGCGGTGCTGCGGGCGCTGGGCGCGCTGGACGGCCGCTCCGCGACCGACCGGGGGCGGCGGATGGCCGACCTCGGCCTGCACCCGCGCCTGGCGCGCGCCCTGCTGGACGGCGCGGACGCGGTGGGCGCGCACACGGCCGCGCAGGTGGTGGCGCTCCTGGACGACGACCGCGCGAGCAGGGGCGTGGAGCTGAACCCGCACGACGCCGACCCGCGCGAGGTGCGCCGCCTGTCCGCGATGCTCGGGAAGCGGGGCGAGGGCGAGCGGGGCGGCGACAAGCGCGACGAGGCGAAGAGGGGCGAGGCGAAGAGGGGCGGCGACCCGGCGCTGGTCGTCGCCCTCGCCCACCCCGAACGGCTGGCGCGCAGGCGGTCGCCGGGGTCGCCGGTGTACCTGATGGCCGGCGGCACGGCCGTCGAGCTGCCGCCGGGCAGCGGGCTGGCCGACGCCGAGTGGCTGGCGGTCGCCGTCGCCGACCGGGAACCGGGCCGCGCGCACGGCCGCGTCCGCCTCGCCGCCCGCGCCGACGAGGACCTCGCCGTCACCGCCGCGCCCGCCCTCCTGGCCGAGGAGGACGACGTGCGCTGGGACGGGGACGTCGTGGCGAACCGGCTGCGCAAGCTGGGCGCGATCACGTTGTCGAGCAAGCCCCTGCGCGACCGCGCCGCCGTCGCCGACGCGCTGCGCCAGGGCCTGCGCGCGGAGGGCGTCGGCCTGCTGCGCTGGGACGCGGACGGCCTGCGCACGCGCGAGCGGATGGCGTTCCTGCACCGCGTGCTGGGCGACCCGTGGCCGGCCGTGGACGACGAGGCGCTGCTGGGGGTCGTCGACCTGGGCGACGCCCGCCGCCGGTCCGACCTCCAGCGGATCAGCGGCGAGCACGTGGTGCGCCTGCTGCTGCCCTGGCCCGCCGCCGCGCGCTTCGACGAACTCGCGCCGGACCGCCTGGAGGTGCCCTCCGGCTCACGGGTCCGCGTCGACTACTCGCAGCCGGAGCCGGCGCTGCCGGTGAAGGTGCAGGAGGTGTTCGGCTGGACGGAGACGCCGCGCCTGGCGGACGGCCGCGTGCCGGTCGTGCTGCACCTGCTCTCCCCCGCGGGCCGCCCGACCGCCGTCACCGGCGACCTCGCGTCGTTCTGGCGCACCGGTTACCCGCGGGTCAGGGCGGAGCTGAGGGGCCGCTACCCCAAGCACCGCTGGCCCGAGGACCCGATGACCGCGCCACCCGCCCGCCGCTGAAGTACTTGACGCAGACCGTCAAGTACTTGACGATAGCCGTCAAGGAGGTTCCGCGTGCTCGCCACCCAGATCGAGACGATCATCCGCACCCGGTTGCTCGACCCGCTGGAGATCCTGTTCGGCGACGTCGGCGAACTGCACGACCGCAACCGGGAGCTGGCGGCGCGCCTGGCCGCGACCGTCGAGGGCGACGACGAGCAGGCCGCCGTGCACACCCTCGCGCGGCTCGTCGGCGCGCTGTACCCGTCCGACGGGCCGTTCGACCCGCCCGCCGACTGGTGGCGCACCCCGCTCGGCCGGGCGACCGCCCGGCGGGTGGGGCACCCCGCCGCGACGGCCGTGTCGTACTCGGTGGCCGGCGCGATGCTCGGCGTCACCAAGCAGGGCGTCCACGACCTGGTGCGGCGGGGCAAGTTGGCGCGGGACCCGGACGGCGGCGGTGTCACCACCGCCTCGGTGAGAGCGAGGTTGAACGCGTGAAGGTGATCGCACTGCACGGCGCGGGCCGGACGCCCGCGGACTGGGAGCCGGTGGCGGCGGCGCTCGGGGGCGTGCACGAGGTCGTGCCGCTGCCGCTCGAAGGGCCGTGGGACTGGGACTCGGTGCTCGACCGGATCGAGCCGCACGCGACCGACAACCCGGCCGTGGTCGGCATGTCCCTGGGCGGCATGGTCGCCGCCCTGTGGGGCCGGCGGCACCCGGAGTGCCCGGCGGTGGTCAACGTCGACGGGCACGGCGTGCCGACGCAGCTCACCCGCTACGTCGACCCCGAGGAGGTCCGCGACGAGGTCGACCGACTGCGCGAGGCGTTCCGCTCCCACGGGCAACCCGAACTCCAGTCGGCGTTGGAGGAGCTGGACTGCTTCGAGGTGTTCCGGGAGCTGGAGTGCCCGATGCTGCTGGCCGTAGCCACGCGCCCCATGCCCGGTCAGGCGCTGTTCGAGCCCTACCAGCGGGGCCTGGCCCGCGACCTGCCCACGCTGCCGGGCAACGTCGAGGTGGTGCGCGTGGACGGGACGCACGCGGTGGCGCTCGAAGACCCCGCACTGGTGGCCGGCTTGATCGAGAGGTACCTCGCCGGTCGTTGATCTAGCGTCCGGGAACATGAAGAAGATTTCCCGTCGCAGTTTCTTCGGGGTCACCGCGGTCGCCGCCGGGACCCTCGCCACCACCGGCCGCGCCTCCGCCGACGACACCCACGTGCCCGCGATCGTCGTCGGCAGCGGCTACGGCGCCGCGGTCTCGGCGTTACGCCTCGGCCAGGCGGGCGTGCGGACGCTCGTGCTGGAGATGGGCCGGGCCTGGAACGCGCCCGGCGCGGACGGCAAGGTCTTCTGCGGGATGCTCAACCCCGACCGCCGCTCGACGTGGTTCAAGGACCGCACCGAGGCGCCGGTCAACGGCGTGCTGTTCCTCGACCTGGCCAACCGGCCGGTCCAGCGCTGGGCCGGCGTCCTGGACCGGGTGAACTTCGCCGAGATGGGCGTGTACGTCGGCCGGGGCGTCGGCGGCGGCTCGCTGGTCAACGGCGGCATGGCCGTCGTCCCGGACCGGGCGTACTTCGAGCAGGTGTTCCCGACCGTCGACGCGGACGAGATGTACTCCACGTACTACCCGCTGGCCAACCGGGTGCTGCGGGTCAACTCGATCCCCGAGCCCTGGTTCGAGGGCACCGACCACTACCACTACGCCCGGCTGTCCAGGACCCTCGCGGGCCGGGCGGGCTACGGCACCCGGCTGCTGCCCAACGTCTACTCGTTCGAGCACATGATGCGGGAGGAGCGCGGCGAGGCGCCGAGGTCCGCGCTGGGCACCGAGGTCCTCTACGGCAACAACCACGGCAAGTTCAGCCTCGACAAGGGCTACCTGGCCCAGGCCGTCGGCACCGGCAACGTCACCATCGCGCCCCTGCACCGGGTCACCCGCGTCACGAGGACCGCCACCGGGTACGCGCTCACCGTCCGGCAGATCACCGAGGACGGCACGCCCGTCGCCGAGAAGCACCTGACGTGCGACCGCCTGTTCCTCGGCGCGGGCAGCCTCGGCTCCACCGAGCTGCTGCTGCGCGCCCGCGAGACCGGCGACCTGCCGGACCTGCCCGACGAGGTGGGCGAGGGCTGGGGCCCCAACGGCAACGTCATGGCCGCCCGCAACAACAACCCGCTCGAACCGACGGGCCCCAAGCAGTCCGCGATCCCCGTGCTGGCCATCACCGACCCCGTCCGCGACGTGATCGCCGAGATCGCCCCGGTCCCCGCCGGGATCGAGACCTACGTCAGCCTCTACCTGGCGATCACCAAGAACCCGAACCGCGGCCGGTTCACCTACGACCCGGCCACCGACCGCCTCGGCCTCCAGTGGACCCGCGCCCAGGCCGCGCCCTCGGTGGCCGCCGCGAAGGGCCTGCTCGACGAGGTCAACGCCGCGAGCGGCACCACCTACCGCTACGACGTGTTCTCCGGGGGCAGGGCGTTCGCCGACGACTTCTGCTACCACCCGCTCGGCGGCGCGGTCCTCGGCCGGGCCACCGACGACCACGGCCGCGTGCACGGCTACCCGAACCTGTACGTGACCGACGGGGCGCTGGTGCCGGGCTCGCTCGGGGTGAACCCGTTCGTCACGATCACCGCCCTGGCGGAGCGCAACATCGCCCACGTGCTGGCCAACGACCTGTGAACAGCGGAACGGC